>JBBQYN010000101.1:0-8386 GCA_038208655.1 Actinomycetales bacterium | reverse complement strand
AAACCGGTCGCCGTGGCGCTGCGCACGGTCGGCTTTTTCTCGGTGACGTCGACCATGCGCGCCTGCCCGGTGGAGTTCAGGTGTGTGAAGGGCTGGGCCGGCAGGGTCGGGGTGGCGGGGGATGCCGCCGCGGTGGGGGTCTCGGATTCGGAGTCGGGTTCCGGGGCGGCCGGGGCGGCGGCATCCGCTTCGATCGGGTCGGGGGACGCCGCCGAGGCGCGGCCGTCTTCGGCCGGGTGCCCCGAGGATCGGTCGTCGGTCACGGGGTGGCCGGTGACGGCGTCGCGGGTCACGGGATCGACCGTTCCGCTGAGAATGCCGCCGGCCGTCGCAGCGTCGGTCTCGGTCTCGGTCTCGGCGCGGGCGGCGGGCGGTACTGCGTCGTTGGGGGTCACCATCTCAGCATGTCACCGTCGTGAGCATCACGGTAACCCGGTCGCCGGCATCCACCGGGGTCACGTCTTCTGGATTCATGGCCAGCGCCATCGACTGGCCAAGGCTCGCGACCAGGTGCGAGCCCGATCCGCCGCGCGCCGCACGTCGCACTCGGGCGCCCGCCGTGACGGATGCTGCCGCGCCCGTTCCAGCGTCGGCCGGCGTCACCGTCGTCGGGGACACGTCGGCATCGGTGTGCCCGGTGGCGTCGCTCGGCGCGAGGCCGCGCGGTTCGCCGCGTTCAAAGTCGTGCTCATCACGATGGTCCTGGCGCTCGTCGTCGCGCTCCAGCACGACGGGCATGTACTGCGCCCGTCCGGCGGGACTGGACCAGCCGTCGACGACCGTTGCTTCAAGGGTGGGACGCTGGATGACGGTGTGGCCGAGCATCCGCTTCAGGGCAGGGCGCACGAACACCTCGAACGACACCGCGCCGCTCACCGGGTTGCCGGGCAGCGCGAAGATCAGCGGGCCGGGGGTGCCGTCGGCGGCGTGGGGCCAACGGCCGAAGCCCTGCGGCTTGCCGGGCTGCATCTTGGTGGGGCCGAACCGCACCGTTCCCAGCGGCGCAAGCACGGCCTTGACGACGTCGTATGCGCCCACGCTGACCCCGCCGGAGAGCACGATGGCGTCGACCGTGCCGGCGAGGCTCGCGAGCAGGTCGCGTAGCACGTCGTCGTCGTCGGGAACCGCGCCGATGCGCTGCGCCACCCCGCCGGCCTCGGCGACGGCTGCGGCCAGCAGAAAGCTGTTCGAGTCGGGGATCTGACCGCGCCGGGTGGGTTCACCGGGTGTCACGAGCTCGCTTCCGGTGCTGATCACGGCAACCCGGGGCGCCGGGTGCACGAGCACCGTCGCGGTGCCGGCGCTTGCGGCGGCGGCCAGCCGGGTGGGCCAGAGCACCGATCCGCGGGTGAGCACGGTGTCGCCGGCGTGGGCGTCTTCCCCGGCGCGGCGAATGTGGGCGGCCGGCGCGGGAGCGCGGCGGATGACGACCCGCTCAAGGCCCTGGTCGGTGTCTTCGATCGGCACGACGGCATCGGCGCCCTCGGGCAGCGGCGCACCGGTCATGATGCGCGCCACCTGCTGCGGCCCCACGTGCGGGTTCGCGGCGGTGCCGGCGGCGAGGTCGGCGATCACCGGCAGGGTGACCGGATGCTCCGCGGTCGCCCCGACCAGGTCGGCCCGGCGCACCGCGTACCCGTCCATCGCGGAGTTGTCGAAAGGCGGCGTGTCGGTGGCGCTGCGGATGTCTTCGGCCAGGACCAGCCCGCGCGCCTCGTCGAGCGGCAGCCGCACCGGCGTCAGCGGCGCGGTCGCGGCGAGCACCACGGCGAGCTGCTCGGCGACGCTGCGAGCGGATGCCGGCGGCGCGCACGCATCATGCGCGCCGTGGGTGTGGGTGGCGTCGTGGACGGCGCCCTGCTCGTGGGTGTGCTCGAGGCCGTTCTCGTGGCCGTGCTCGTGCGTGGTCATGCTCCGGCCGGGACGTCGGTTGCGGTGGTCGCGGGGGGTGTGGTCGCGGGTGTGACGGGGGTGGGCTCGGCTGCCGCGGCGGCGGTGGCGGCGGGTGTGGCGGGTCCGGCCTCGGGTGCGGCCTCCGGGGCGGGTGCCGGTGACCCACTCGGGGCGGTGCGTGCCGGCGCTCCGGCGTGCCGGCCGGTAGGCTGCACCTCTCCGAGGCCGCGGGTGCGGGCTTCGCCGGGGAGGGCATCCGTCGCCCATTTGCTGCCCAGGCCCGGGGCGGTGCCGGCCAGAACGGCGGCGTCCCAGGCGTCGATGCCGCCGGTGAAGACGGTGACGTCGGTGAATCCGGCCGCACGCAGGGCGCCGGCGGCGCGGGTGGCGCGCCCGCCGGCCTGGCAGTGCAGCACGAGCGGGGTGTGCTGCGGCAGCGAATCCCGGCCCTGCGGGGTCATGAGCTGGTCGATGGGCAGCAGGCGGGCATCCGGAATCGAGCTTTCGGCGTTCTCGCTGGGCTCGCGCACGTCGACGACGAGAAAGTCGTCGGTGCCGGCGGCGCGGGCGTCGAGTCGGGCCACGAGCTGCTCGGTGCTGACCTCGGGCAGGCCGCCGGCGGGCAGGGCGGCCGCGACGGCGTCGGCGGCAGCGGTGGCGGCGATCTCGGCGGCGGACGGCTCGGCGGCGATGCCGGTGCCCAGCAGCGGAATCTCGCTGAACCGGCCGTCGAGCGCGTCGATCACGAGGATGCGCCCGATCAGCGGGTTGCCGATGCCGGTGATGAGCTTGATGGTTTCGGTGGCCATGAGCGAGCCGACCTGGCCGCAGAGGGCGCCGAGCACGCCGGCGTCGGCGCAGTTGGGCACCTCGCCCTCGGCGGGCGGGGTGGGGAACAGGTCGCGCAGGTGCACACCGGTCAGGCCGCTCTCGGCGGGCGGGGTCGCCCAGAACACCGAAAGCTGGGCGTCGAAACGCAAGACGGATGCCCACACCAGCGGTAACCCGAGGGCCGCGCAGGTGTCGTTCACGAGGAACCGGGTGGGGAAGTTGTCGGTGCCGTCGATGATCACGTCGTAGCCGCCGATGATGTCGCGGGCGTTCGCCGCGACGAGGCGTTCGTTGTGCACGATCACGATGGATTCGGGGGCGATCTCGGCGATCTTCTCGGCGGCGCTGTCGACCTTGGGGCGGCCCACGTCGGCCTGGCCGTGCACGATCTGGCGCTGCAGGTTGCTGGGTTCCACGTCGTCACCGTCGACGATGCCGATGGTGCCCACGCCGGCCGCGGCCAGGTACAGCAGAGCGGGGGAGCCGAGGCCGCCGGCACCGAGCACGAGCACGCGGGCGTTGGCCAGGCGGCGCTGGCCCAGCTCGTTGAGCTGGGGAAGCCGGCGTTGACGCGCGGTGCGCACCGTTTCGGCGGCACTGAGACGATCAACGGGCGCGACAAGGGGAGGGATGGCCATGGAATAAGGCTACCTTTTCCGCGCCCGCCGAGGCCCCGCCCCGCCCGCCCTGCCTGACCCCCGCCCCGCCCGCCTGCCCACCGGCGCCGGGCCTCGTGGCGAATTCAGGAAAACCAGGGTCGAACATCATCCGTCGAGGCTGAACAGTGCGGCCAGCTCAGTGGCGACTCCCTGTTTTTCCTGAATTCGCCACGGGGTGAGGTGGGATCGGGTCTCGGGCCAGGATTCTCGGGTCAAGGGCGTGGAGACGGGGGATTCGGGATTCTCGCAACCCCTCAGATGCGGTGATAAAGTGGGATTCATGACGCAATATCGGATCAGTGAGGCGGCGGAGCTGCTCGGCGTGAGTGATGACACCGTGCGCCGCTGGGTGGATGCCGGAAAAGTCGCCGCGGCGCCCGATTCGGCCGGAAGACTGGCCATCGACGGCCGCGAACTGGCTCAGCTGGCCGTGGAAATGGCCAGCGCGCCGTCGGATCCCTCGAGTGTGGGCCGCAGCGCCCGCAACCGTTTCGTGGGCATCGTCACGGCGATCACCATGGACACCGTCATGGCCCAGGTCGAGTTGCAGTGCGGCCCGCACCGGGTGGTCTCCCTCATGTCGAGCGAAGCCGTGCGCGAACTCGCCCTCGACGTCGGCTCGCTCAGCGTCGCCGTGATCAAGGCCACCAACGTGATCATCGAAACCCCGGGGCGCACCTCGTGATGCTAGCCCGACCCGGCCGGGCCGCTGCGGCAGTCGCAGCCGCGCTCATCCTGGCGTTGACCGGGTGTTCCCCGTCCGCCGCGCCCGGCTCGACCGACGACACCGCCCCCGAAACTCTCACCGTGTACGCCGCGGCGTCGCTCGGCACCGCGTTCACCGACCTTGCCGCCCTGTTCGAGGAGCAGAACCCGGGCATCACGGTCGCCACCAATTTCGACGGATCCGCCACCCTTGCCACCCAGATACAGCAGGGCGCCCCCGCCGACGTCTTCGCGACCGCCGACACGGCCACCCTCGACACCCTCGCCGCCGCCGGCCTCATCGATAACCCCACCCTCTTCGCCGCGAACACGCTGATCATCGCCGTGGCCCCGGGCAACCCGCTGGGCATCACCGGCCTCGAGGACCTCGCCCGGGATGACGTGACCACGGTGCTCTGCGCCGACGGAGTTCCGTGCGGCGCCGCATCCGCAACACTGCTCGACCGCGCCGGCGTCACCCTCACGCCCGCCAGCGAGGAGCAGAACGTGACGGCCGTCGTGACCAAGGTGGCCTCGGGTGAAGCGGATGCCGGCCTCGTCTACGCCACGGACCTCGCCGCGAACCCCGATCGCCTCGACGGTGTGACCCCCGAGGGCGCCTCCGACGTGGTCTCGCACTACCCCATCGGGGTCGTCTCCGACACGGCGCAGCCCGGCCCGGCCCAGGCGTTCGTGGATCTGGTGCTGAGCGACGCGGGCCAGGCCGTGCTCGCCCGGCACGGATTCCTCGCCCCGTGATGCCCGAACCAGCGCCTGCCCGGCCCGCCGACCTCGAGCCCGCATGATCCCGCGCATCCTCTATATCCCGGCGTTCGTGGGGCTGGCGTTGCTGGTGCTTCCACTGGCCGGGCTGTTCCTCCAGGTGAACTGGGCAGAGCTGCCGGCACTGCTGCTCTCCCCGGCAGCGCTGAACCCGCTCGCGTTGTCGGTGGGCACGGCATCCGTTGCCACGGTGCTGTGCCTGCTACTCGGGGTGCCGCTGGCCGTCGTGATCGCCCGCTCGCGGCCGCGGGTCGCCGGGGTGCTGCGGGCCGTCGTGACCGTTCCGCTGGTGCTGCCGCCGCTCGTGGGCGGCATCGCGCTGCTCTCCCTGCTGGGGCGCACCGGCAGCATCGGCCAGTACCTCGACCTGGCGTTCGGGCTGCGCATTCCGTTCACCACGGCCGCGGTCGTGATCGCGCAGACGTTCGTGGCGCTGCCGTTTCTCGTGATCGCCGTGGAAGGTGCGCTGCGCACCATGGGCACCCGCTACGACCGGGTCGCCGCGACTCTCGGCGCCGGCCGCTTCACCGTGTTCACGCGCATCACGCTGCCCCTCGTGCTGCCCGGGCTGCTGGCCGGCACCGTGCTCAGCTTCGCCCGCGCCCTCGGTGAATTCGGCGCGACCGCGCTGTTCGCCGGCAATCAGGAAGGCGTCACCCGCACCATGCCCCTGGCCATCTACACCGCCTTCAACGGCTCGGGCGTCTCGACCGACCAGGCGGTGGCGCTCGCGCTGCTGCTCATCGCGGTGGCCGTGATCGTGCTCGTGCTCGTGGGATCCCGCCGCACCGGAGCCCTGTCATGAGCGCCACCGCGCACGACCCTGGCGCCCCCATTCAAGCGGATGCCGCCCCCCTCCTCACCGCACGGCTCGCCCTCACCCGCGGCGAGTTCACCGTGCACGTGGCACTCACCCTGCAGCCCGGCGAGGTTCTGGCCCTGCTCGGTCCGAATGGCTCGGGCAAATCCACGGTGCTTGAGCTTCTTGCGGGGCTGCTGGCCCCCGACGAGGGCACCGTGCAGCTCGGTGGCGCGATCCTGACGCGCGCGGCCGGTGCGGGAGTCGACGGCGGGCGGCTGCTCGTGGCGCCCGAGCGCCGGGGAATCGGGCTTCTCGGGCAGGAGGCCCTGCTTTTCCCGCATCTGAGTGCGCGGGCGAACGTGGAATTCGCGCTGCGGGTGGGGGCGACATCCGCTGGGCACGGCCGGGTGCCCGCACGGCCACGGCCGGGCACCAGCGCGCCTCATTTGGGTGAGCGCGACGGCAATTACCTTAGCGCGAGCCCAAATGGGGCGCGCTGGCGTGCCGAACCGGGCGCGAACGCCGATGACCGTGGCGCTGGCCCGAAATGGGCGCGCTCCCGCGCCGGGGTTCGAGCCGAGGCCGACGACTGGCTCGCCCGGGTCGGTCTGGCCGGACGCGGCGACGCCTTGCCCGCCGAGCTCTCGGGCGGCCAGCAGCAGCGCGTGGCCCTGGCCCGCGCCCTCGCCGCCCGCCCTCGGGTGCTGCTACTCGACGAGCCACTCGCCGCCCTCGACGCCGAAACCGCGCCCGACATGCGCCAGCTGATCCGCGAACAGCTCGCCGCCACCGGTATCAGCGCCATTCTGGTGACCCACGACGTGGTCGACGCGGTCGTGCTCGCCGATCGGGTGGTGGTGCTGCAGGGCGGTGCCGTCGTCGACTCCGGCAGCACCGCCGCCGTACTCGAAGCCCCGCGCAACCCCTTCGTGGCCGCGCTCGCCGGGGTGAATCTGGTCGTGGGAACGGTGGTCGACGGCGCCGTTGCCGCTCCCGACGGGCGCCTTTTTCGCCCCCGGCCAGCGGATGCCGCCACCCTGACCGCCCGGCACCTCCCTTCGCCGGGTTCCCGCCACGCTCCCGTCGAGCCCGCTGCGCCTGCTGCTGTCGCCGCTGCCGCTGCCGCTGCCGCTGCCGCCGCCGTGTTCCGGCCGGCGGCGGTTGTCGTGCAGACGGAGCGGCCGCAGCACGCCAGCCCCCGCAACGTCTGGCAGGCCAGCGTCACCGGCATCGAGCCCGGCAGCGGGGGTGTTCGGGTGCGCACGAGCGGAAACCCGGAGATCATCGCGGAGCTGACCGCGGCATCCGTGGCGGAACTGGGCCTGCAGATCGGCACGGCCGTGTGGTTGTCGGTGAAGGCCACCGAGGTGAGCGCCTACCGCCGGTAGTGCGGCTACCGCGGCCTGCCGGGCGGGCGCGCCCCATTTCGCGCGGGCGCTACGACAATTACCGTAGCGATCGCCGAAACCGGGCGCGCTCGTATGCGCGCTCCCACCCGACCGCCGCCGGCCCGAGCCCGGGCCGGGCACCCAGCCAATCCCAAGTGTCGACGAACGCGCTGTGGCGGGTTAACGTGAGCATATGGTTACCTCCCGTGGCGTGCGCGCCTCCAACACCGCCTTCGGTCGTTGGATCAGCTTCACCGGACGCACCCGACGTGCGCCCTTCTGGACCTGGACCGGCACCGTCTTCGGCCTCATCGGCGCGAGCCTGGCTCTGCAGCTGATCCCGTCCGCCGGCGACGGCATGATGTGGGCCCGCGTCGCCGGGGTGCTCTCGCTGCTGATCATCGCCGTCGCCTTCGTGCCGAACCTGGCGATACTCGTGCGCCGACTGCACGACGCCAACCTGCCCACCTGGGTCGTGCTGATCGCGGTGATCCCGGGGCTCGGCGGTCTGATCTTGCTGACCCTGGCGATGCTGCCGAGCAACCCGCGCGGGCGTCGGTTCGACCGAGCCGGGGCATCCGTGGCGCTGAAATCATCGCCCGCTAAGAAAAAGACCGGCAAGAAGACCGACAAGACTAAGACCGACAGGACGAGGGCTGCCGCGTCGGCGGGAACCCACGGCCGGTCCGCGCCGCGCGCGATGGCCCTGGCGCCCGCCACGAGCGCCCGGGCGGCGACGCGGTCGACGCGGTCCACCGGCGTGGCCCGCGCCGACTCCGCGACCGGGACTTCAGCGGCACGAGCGTCCCACGCCGCTGACGGCACCGGCGGGAAGCCGGGAGCCACGGCAAAGCCCAGAGCCACGGCAAAGCCCAGCGCCACGGCAAAGCCCAGCGCCACCGGGCAGCCCGGCCCCCGCCTGACTCGGTCCTCGTCCAGCCGCGCCACCCGACGCTGACGTCACCGAGCACCGATCTTCCAGAGCATTCTGGGCACGTGCCGGCGGCCGCGAGTGAATTACGCAGATCGCACCGTGCCCGGCGCGCAACACGGTGCGATACGCGCAAATCAGTTTCAGCACAGCCCGTCAGGGCCCACATTCGCGGGTAGAATTGCCGTCTGATTCTCTTTCACCGCGAAGGATCCACAGATAATGTCACCGCTGGGCGCTGCCCGCTCGGTCCTGACCCACTACGCCTCGTTCTCCGGCCGCGCCTCGCGCAGCGAGTACTGGTGGTGGGGGTTGTTGGTGTGGATTGTGGTTCTGCTGCTCACCGTTCCCGCCGCGCTGATCGGCATCGCAGCAGGCTCCCGCGGCGACGGGG
>JBBQYN010000100.1:0-8403 GCA_038208655.1 Actinomycetales bacterium | reverse complement strand
TTAACCTTGGGGAGGGCGGGCGTCATCGGGGGCGGAGAGGAACCATCAGTGAGTGACATTGCGGGCGAATTGGCGCGGGTACGCGAAGCCTTCGACAAGCCGACCCTGCGACTGCTGGACCGCAAGTGGGCGCCGTTCGTGCTGGCCGTGTTCAAGTCCTCGTTCAGCCGCGACCGCCGCAGCGTGCAGGCCGAGCTGCTGCACGCCCAGGTGGACGCGTACCTCGCCGACCTGCGCAGCGTGGGCAGCGACGTGCCGGGCAAGAACGGCCGGGCGCTGTGCGTGCAGTGGATGAACGACCAATGGTTGTACCGCGAGGCCGGCGACGCCGACGAGGAGTACTACTCCCTCACCTCGCACGCCCTCGAAGCGATGCTGCTGGTCGACGGCCTGGCCCGCGACCGAGCTCTGATCAGTGAAAGCCGCCTCACGACCATTGTCGACACAGTGCGGCACCGCGCCACCCAGGCCAACCCCGACCGGCAGGACCGGCTGCGCCGACTCGACCAGGAGATCGCGCAGAAGACCAGCGAACGTGACCGCATCGCCGCCGGCGGCGAGATCGCCGCGGCCAGCATCGAGCAAATGCACGAGGGCTACGCCAACCTCATCAACCTGATCACGCAGCTGCCCAGCGACTTCAAACGGGTCGAAGAATCCGTCGCCGCCATGCACCGCCAGATCATCAACGATTTTCGCGGCGAAGAGCGCCCGATCGGTGAGGTGCTGGATGAGTACCTGCTCAAAACGGATGCCCTGATGACGTCGACCCCGGAAGGTCGCGCCTTCGAGGGCGCCTTCACCCTGCTGCGCAACGACGCCCTGTTGCAGGGCCTCACCGACGACCTCGAAACGATTCTGCTGCACCCGTTCGCGCTGCAACTGAGCGCAGCTGAGCGCCGCGGTTTCATGGGCACGGTGCGCCTGATCCGCACGGGCATCGACAACGTGCTCACCCAGCGCAACGGCCTGAGCACCACCCTGCGCGAGCACATCGTGAATCATGACGTGGTCAAGGACCGCGAACTGGAACGGATGCTGCGCGACATCAACCGGGAACTGGCCACCTGGATGCAGACGGCCGGCCCGCGCAGCACGGTCACCGCCGAGCTGATGCCCGGCACCCTCGACGTGGACCATCTGCGGGAACGCTTCTACGATGCCGGCGCGCACCGGGCGCCGCCCGCGCTCGATGACGTGTCGCAGGACGCGCCCGAGCCGTTGAGCCTGGGTGAGATGCGCACCCAGGGCGGCCCCCTGCTCGACGACCTGCGCGACGCCCTGGTGCGGGCCTTCACGACGGGGGAGTCGGCATCCGTCGGGGATGCTTTCAACGCCCTCGACTCGGCGCTTCGCCGCCCGGTGGAAATTCTCGGCCTGCTGCAGCTGGCCACCCAGGTCGACGCCGTGCACCGCGCCGACGCGGTGGAAACCTTTGAGACGGTGCGCCCCGACGGTTCGCTGCGCCGCTTTGCGGTGGCCCGCATTGAACTGACCGACGCTGAAACGGCGGCCCTGGCCGCCCTGAACTACGGATCCTAAATGAGCATCATCACCGACGCCGACGCGAACACCGGCGACGCGCACATCGCCGAGTCGAACAACGCCGACGCAAACACCACCGACGACACCGTTACCCGGTTCGCCGCCGACGCGCCGCAGAGCTTTTCCCTCTTCGAGGGCGACGAGGGCGGCCTGACCGTGGAGCAGCGCCGTACCCTGGTGCTGCTGCTCAAGCACCGCTATATTTCCGCCGCCATTCAGCCCGCGGAATGGCGCACCCTGCTGGCCTCGCAGACGCTGCTCAAGAGCCGGCTCAATGACGTCTTCCTCGACCTGCACATCGACCTGCACTACGAGATCGCCTACAAACGGCAGGCGCTGCCCGAGGGCGGTGAACGCTTTCCCACCCTGCTGCACGACGTGTCGTACACCCGGGAAGAGACCATTCTGCTGGTGCTGCTGCGGCAACGTTTTCGCAGCGACCGGGCCAACGGCGTCGACGTGGTCATCACCGGCCGGGACACCCTGTTGGAGAACGTGGCGCACTTTCGCCCCGAGCACGCCACCGACCGCTCCGGTGATGCTCGCCGCGCCGCGGCGGCGATCGAGAGCCTGGTGAAGGCCCGGGTGCTGCTGAAAACCAGTGACCCGGACCGGTTCCGCATCTCGGCGGTGATCGAGGTGCTGCTGCCGGTCGAGCGGCTCGCCGAACTGCTGGACTGGCTGGTCAGCGAAAACCGCACGCCCGCGCCGCAGATCGCGGCCGAACCAGGCCCCGACGCCGTCGAGCAGACCGACAGCGCGGAGCACACCGACAGCGCGCAGACCGCCGAAATCACGGAGACCCTGTCATGACCGATTCCCCGCTGTTCTACATCGACGGGTCCACCGAGGGCACCACCCAGTGGAAAGCCGAATCGTTCCAGATGGTGAACTGGGGCGGGTTCCACGGGCACCACACGGTGACCTTTGCGCCCGGTGCCACGCTGCTGTCGGGTGCGTCCGGCACCGGCAAGAGCAGCCTGTTGGATGCCTACCTGGCGCTCATGATGCCCTCGGACACCCCCTTCAACGGCGCCTCCAACGATGCCGGATCCGGTCGGGCCCGTAGCGTCGACCAGCGCAACCTGATGACCTACCTGCGCGGCAAGACCGACGCCAACCGGGAGGCCGGCACCGGGCAGCTGCAGGACCAGGTGCTGCGCGGCGCCGAGCAGTCCACCTGGGGCGCCATCGCGATGACGTTCATCGACGACAACCAGCGCCGTTTCACCGTGCTGCGGGCCTACTTCGTGCCGCGCGCCGCGAACCGCTTCGCCGACATCAGCATGCGCCTGGCCACCACCGACGGCTCCCTCGACCTGCGCGACCTCGCCGAGGTCACCGAGTCCCGCTTCGACAAACGTGCCCTGAAGACCCGGTTCCCCGAATTGGACGTGTTCGACACCTACGCGGCTTTCGCCCAGACGCTGTACACCCGGCTGGGCATCGGCGCCAACGGCGAGGGCGGCAAGGCCCTGCGCCTGCTTGCCCGCATCCAGGCCGGCCAGCAGGTGAAAACCGTCGACGGGCTGTACAAGTCGATGGTGCTCGAAGAACCGGCCACGTTCGCCGCCGCCGACAAGGCCGTGCAGCACTTCGAAGACCTGGAACGCTCCTACGAGGCCATGGTCAGCGAACACGACAAGGCGACTGTGCTGGGCCGGCTGCCCGGTCTCGGCGATACCTTCGACAGCGCCACCGCGCAGGCCGACCTGATCGACACCTACGGTGTGCACCGTACCGGCGACACCCCCTTCACGCTCTGGCAGCTGCGCACCGAGCAGGCCCTGCTCGAAGGCGCCGCCGACACCAACCGGGCGCAGCGGCAGAGCAGCCAGGCCGAGGTGACCCGTGCCCGCGCCGCCGAAACCGACCTGAAACTGCGGGTCGCACAGCTGCAGCAGCAGCAACGTGACAATGGCGGTGACGTGCTCAGCACCCTGCAGATCGAGCTGGACGCCCTCGGTGACCTGCGGAACGCAAGCGTGGCCAGCCGCGCCTCATTCGACGAGCGCGTGGGGGTGCTGGCCGTCGGCATCCGCTCGGAGCAGGATTTCGGCGCCGCCCAGAGCGCCGCCACCGACTTCGCGGTGGCGTTCCCCGCAGCCGAGACGACCCTCGAAGGCGCCCGCTCGGCCGTGCAGAAACGTCTCTACCCGGTGGAAGAGCAGATCACCGCGCTGCGCGCCGAACACACGTTTCTCACCGGGCGGGCCAGCCTCGTTCCGCAGCACCTGCACAACGCCCGGCTCATGATCGCCGAGGCGGCCGGCATCGACGTGGCCGAGCTGCCGTTCGTGGCCGAGCTCATCGACCTCGCCCCCGGCGAAGAACGCTGGCGGCAGGCCGCCGAAGTGACCCTGGCCTCGGTCGTGCGGGTCATGCTCGTCGACGAGGCCCGGCTGCCCGCATTGAGCGCCGCCATCGACCCGCTGCGCATTCCGGTGCGTATCCACTTCGAGGGCGTCGCGCTCAGCGAACACAACGACCTGGTGGGGGACAGCCGGTACGTGTCGGGCAAGCTCACCCTGAAGGCCTCGCCGTTCAGCGGATGGGTGCAGCAGCGCGTGCAGGCCACCCACCTCGACGCGCTCTGCGTCGACACCCCGGCCGACCTTGTCGGCGACGGCCCCCGGGTCACGCCCAGCGGCCAAACCCGCAACGGATCCCGCGGCGCGCACGGCTGGAACGCCGACCAGAAGTCCATCATCGGCTTCTCCAGCACCGCCCGGCTCGCCGACATCACCGCTGAACTCGCGCAGCGCGCCGCCACCGCGCACACCCACGCCGCCGAGCTCAGCGTCGCCAGCGCCGACCTCGCCGACCTGCGCTACCGCCGCACCGCGCACCAGTTCGTGCGCGACACCCTCTGGGCCGGCATCGACGTGGCTGGCGCCGAGGCCCGCATCGCCGACAAGAGCACCGAACGCGAGCGCGTACTCGCCGGAAGCGACGTACTGCGGGCCCTGAAAGACGAGGAACAGCTGCTCAACGGGCAGCTGGACCACGCCCAGAAGCAGCGCCACGACGCCGAAGGCGTGGCGAGCGGCCTGAGCAGCGTGCTCGGCGACCTCGTGGAAACGCAGGACGCCGTGGCCGACAACCTCGACCGCATCGAACAGGCCCAGACCGTGAGCCTCACGGCCGAACACGCCGCGCACCTCAGCGCCCAGTTCGCCGCCGTCACCGACGCCGACGACCTCGAGGCTTTCGCCGGGGGAGTGAAACGGCTGCGGGAACGCCTGACCGAGCAGTCCCGGCAGGACCGCGACAACGCCGTGGCCGCCCGCAACACCATGCTGGGCATCTTCGAGAACTTCCAAAGCCGCTGGCCCGACCCGAACATCGGCGTGGGCCTGGACTCATTCACGAGCTACCGGGACATCCTCGACGCCGTGCACACCCTCGGGCTGCACGAACGTCGCCAGGAATGGATGCGCCGCCTGGCGGCGTGGAGCGGGCAGGACCTGGTGCCGCTGACCGGCGCGTTCACGACATCCATTGAAGAAATCGAAGAACGGCTGCGCCCGATCAACGAGATTCTCACGACTCTGCCCTTCGGCGCCGGCCGGGACCGGCTGAAGATCGTGCTGCGCCGGCTGCACCCGGGCGATGTCACCGCGTTTCGCACCGAACTGCGCGAGCTCTCGTCGGGGGCCACCGAGGCGTTCACCGACGAGCAGACCGAAGCCCGCTTCGCCCGGCTCCGGGCGTTCATGAACCTGATCCGGCGCCCCGAACCCGGTGCGAAGGGTGAGACTCCCCGCGATCTGCTGCTCGACGTGCGACGCCACGTGGAGATCACCGCCGTGCGCATCGACGCCCACGGCACCGAGGTGAGCACGTACTCCTCACTCGGCGGCAAGAGCGGTGGCGAGTCACAGGAACTGGTCGCGTTCGTGGTGGGCGCCGCACTGCGGTTCCAGCTGGGCGACGAGAGCCGCACCCGGCCGCGGTTCGCGCCGGTGTTCCTCGACGAGGGCTTCGTGAAATCGGATGCCGAATTCGCGGGCCGCGCCGTGGCTGCCTGGAAGGGGCTCGGTTTCCAACTGATCATCGGTGCCCCACTCGACAAGGTGACCGCCCTGGAGCCGCACATGCAGCTGGTGCTGTCGATGACCAAGAACACCCGCACCGGCTACTCCTACATCACGGCCCTCGCGGCCGTCGATGCTTAGGTGACCGGGATGGTCTCGCCGGAGCTCATGCGCATCACCGCGGACCAGGTGCACACCGGCCTGTCGCCGCGGGCCGCCGTCGCCACCCTGGCCGCGGCGCTCCGGGCGGGCCTTGACCCGCAGGCGGCGCCCTCGCGCAGCAGCGTGCCGCTTCACCGTGGCAGCTTTCTGCTGATGCCGGCCGAGTTCGGCGACTACGCCGGCGTGAAGATCCTCACGGTCGCGCCCGACAACCCGGCGCAGCACCTGCCCCGCATCCAGGGCGACTACCTTTTGTTCGACGCGGCCACGCTCAGCCCGGTCGCCCTGATCGACGGCATCGCCCTGACCCTGCTGCGCACCCCGGCCGTCTCGGCGCTGGCCGTCGACCTGCTCGCCCCCGCACGGGCCGACAGCCTGATCGTGTTCGGCACCGGACCGCAGGCGCTGCACCACGTGCGGGCCGCGGCCGCGGTGCGTCCGCTCAGCTCGATCACGATCGTCGGCCGGTCGCCGCAGAGCACCGCCGCACTCGTGGCCGCACTACGCATCGAGGGCGAGCCGGCGCAGGCCGGCGTGCCCGACGACGTCGCTGACGCTCAGATCGTGGTGTGCTGCACGAGCGCGAACGAGCCGCTGTTCCCGGGCGCGCTCGTGCGCGACGACGCCGTGGTCGTGGCGATGGGGTCGCACGATCCCGCCGCCCGGGAAACCGACGACGCCCTCATGGCCCGCAGCGTGGTCTACGTCGAAGACGTCGACACGGCGCTGCGGGAGGCCGGCGACGTGGTGATCGGCATCGCGAACGGATGCCTCGACCGGGCCGAGCTGCGCACCCTCGCCGATCTGGTGCGCCAGGGACCTGCGCCGCGCTCCGGTCCCGCCCTGTTCAAGGGTGTCGGCATGGGCTGGCAGGACCTCGTCGTCGCCGGCGCACTGCACGACGCCCGACGCGGCTAAACTTGAGTTTTGGGTTTAAGGGGTTGTACGTGGCCGATCAGGAACTTCAGCGCGAGCAGGACTACGTCAGCACCCTCTACGCCCGGCTCGACGCCCTGCAGGCTGAGGCCGTGACCCAGCTCGGGCAGGTACGCACCCTGAACGTGGGCGGCAACCACCAGGCCAAGTCCGAACGCGATGCCCTGGCCCGGCTGCACGAAGACCGCATCGCGCAACTGCGCAAAGTCGACGACCGCCTCGCCTTCGGCCGGTTGGAGACCGCCCCGGACCCCGTCACCGGCGCGCCGGTGTACCGTTACATCGGGCGGGTCGGGTTGCGAGACGAGCAGCAGCATCCGCTTCTGTTGGACTGGCGGGTGCCGCTGGCGAGCGCGTTCTATCAAGCCACCGCGGCGACGCCGCTCGGCGCCCGGTCCCGCCGGCACCTCACCTCGCACGGTCGCACCGTGACCCGGATCGACGACGAGGTGCTCGACGCCACCCTGCTCGACGGTGACACTGCCGGCACCCTGCACCAGGGCGAGGGAGCTCTGCTGGCGGCCCTGTCTGCGCAGCGTACCGGACAGATGTCCGACATCGTCTCGACCATCCAGGCCGAACAGGACCGTATCATCCGCTCCGGCCTGAACGGGGTGCTCGTCGTTCAGGGCGGGCCCGGCACCGGCAAAACCGCCGTCGCCCTGCACCGCGCGGCGTACCTGCTCTACACACACCGCGACCGGCTGCAGAATTCCGGCGTTCTCATCGTGGGCCCGTCCCGGTCCTTCCTGCAGTACATCGACGCGGTGCTGCCCTCTCTCGGTGAGACCGGCGTCGTTCTCGTCTCGGTCGGGCAGCTGTACCCCGGTGTGGAAGCCACCGCGGAAGACGCCCCCGCCGTCGCCGCTCTCAAGGGGCAGACCCTGATGGCCGACCTCATCGCCCGCGCCGTGCGGTCCCGGCAGCGTGTGCCCGCCGGGCCGACCCGGCTGCTCGTGCAGGGCGACCCGCTTACCCTGCACCCGCAGCTGATCGCGAACGCCGTGCACCAGGCCCGGTCGACCGGTCTGCCGCACAACGAGGCCCGCATCGTGTTCGTGAAGAACGCCCTCGCCGCCCTGGCCCGCGATTTTCTCGGGCAGTTGCAGGGCCGCGGCCGGTCCCTGGACGAGTCCGACCTGCCGATGCTGCGCGAAGACCTACGCATCAGCGACGACGTGCGGGTCGCCCTGAACACCGCCTGGCTGCCGTTGACGCCCGACAAGCTGGTGCGTGACCTCTACGCCCGGCCGCAGTGGCTGGCCGAGATCACTCCCGGCTGGTCCGCGGCGCAGCGCGCCTTGCTAGCCCGCCCGCGCGACGCCGAGCTGACCATCGCCGACATTCCGCTGCTCGACGAGGCGGCCGAACACCTCGGCGAGTACACCGCCGTCAACGAGGCCCGTAAACGTGCCGCGGAGGTGGCCCGCGCCCATGACCTCGAGAACGCCGAAGCGGCCATCGCGAACATGCGCGTCGGCGGGCTCGTCACCGCGGAGGCCCTCGCCGACAGCTTCGCCGAGCTCGGTGAACGCGTCAGCACCGCCGACCGCGCCGCCCACGACCGCAGCTGGACCTACGGGCACGTGGTGGTCGCCGAAGCCCAGGATCCCTCGCCGAGGCAGTGGCGGTTGCTTCTGCGCCGTGGACCGCGGCGCAGCTTCACGATCGTGGGGGACATCGCCCAGGCGGCCTCGGCATCCGCTGCCCGCAGCTGGCAGGA
>JBBQYN010000099.1:0-8473 GCA_038208655.1 Actinomycetales bacterium | reverse complement strand
CGGAACGGACGCGGCCGGAGCTTGCGCAGCGGGAACCGACGCGGCCGGAGCCTGCGCCGCCGGCACCGAGGCCGCCGGAGCCTGCGCCGCGGGCACCGACACGGCGGGGGCTTGCGCGGCGGGCACGGACGCTGCCGGTGCAGCCGGTGCAGCCGAGGCAGCCGAGGCAGAGCCTGCACCCGCCGATGCGGACCCGGTGGCGCCTCGGGTGTCGCGTGCCACCAACACGGCAGCGGCAGCCTGGGCGCGTTCGAAGGCCGCGGACGCCGCGGCGGCGTTTTGACCGGTCTGGTATTCCCGTTCCGCCTCCACCGTGGTGTCTTTGAGAAGTGCGAGCTGCTCGAAGAGTTCGGTGGACTTACGCTGTTCGCTGTCGAAGGCCTGCTGGGTGGCCGTGGCCGCTGCGGATGCCTCGTCGAATCGAGCCTCGGACTGCTCGGTCAGGCGCTCCCGGGCTTCGGCGGCCGATGTGGCCTGCTCGCCGAGCGACTCGGCGGTGTTGGCGTCCTGGGTGGCTTCGTCGAAGATCTGGGCCGACTGCTCGCTGAGCTTGCTGGCCGTGCCGAGTTGGCTGAGCAGGGTGTCGGCGGTGTTGCCGTTGACGAACAGGTTCAGGGACAGGCTCTGCGCCCCGGTCTTGGCCAGGTGCGCGGCGATGAGGCCGGCGCGCATGCGCGAGGTGGCGGCGGTCGCCTCGGCCACGGTTACCTGCGCGGCCAGGGTGCTGGCACGCGTGGTCGCGGTGTCGAGCTCGTCGCGGCTGACCAGGTAGGCCTCGGCGGCGATCTGAGACTCCGTCGCGGCGTCAGCCGCGGTGGCCTGCAGGGTGCCGAGCAGCGCGGTGATCTTGTCGATCTCGGCCTGCTTGGTCTCTTCGTTCTGCTTGGCCGCTTCGACGTCGGTCCAGCTGGGGTAGTTCTCCTCCGCCAGTGCGGCCGGCGCCACGCCGAACGACGCGGTCACGGCGCCGACGGCCACGGCCGATAGCAGCGCCAGCGGGCGACGGCGGGCAGACCACCACGGGCTGCGCTGACCAGATGCGAGACGGCGGGGTGCCCGGGTGGGGGTGTCGGCCGGTTCGGCGAGGGTGTTATCCAAGAGAAGCTCCCCGTGCGGCCATGAAAGGGGCCGCGTTGCTACGAACGCCGTTCAGCCACACTTCGAAGTGCAGATGGCAGGCGGTGGACGCCCCGGTGCTCCCGGAGCTGGCGATGTTGTCTCCGACGTTCACGGACTGGCCGGCGCGCACGTAGATGCCGCCGTCCACGATGTGCGCGTATCCGGTGGAGACGCCGTTGCCATGGTCGATTTTCACGAAGTTGCCGTAGGTGCCGAGCCGCCCCGCGTAGGTCACGGTTCCGGCGCTGGCGGCGTAGATCGGTGCGTTGCAGCCCGTGCCGAGGTCGGTGCCGTAGTGGTAGCCGCCGCTGCAGTTGCCGCCGCCGCAAATCACCGAGCGCGGCCCGTAGCCGCCGGTGACGCGGCCGCTGGCCGGCACTCCCCAGCCGCTGGAGCTGGTGTAGCCGCCACCCAGGCTGGCCCCGGCGGCACTCGCCCCGGAGCTGGCGCGGCTGGCCGCGGCCGCACGATCGGCTGCGGCGCGGGCTTCGCGGGCGATACGGGCGGCTTCGGCGGCTTCAGCGGCGATGCGGGCCCGTTCGATGACGCCGGCTTCGTAGCCGGCGGCCGTGTCGGCTTCGGCGTCTTGCAGGAACGCGAGCTGGGCTTGCAATTCCTGGCTCTTGGCCTCGGATTCGGCCAGTGCGGCGCTGGCGGCCTCGGCGGCGACCTGCGCGGCGGCGAGTGCTTCTTCGGCGGCTATGCGCAAAGTTTCCCGTTCCGCCTGGGCGACCTTGGCCTGATCGCCGAGGGACTGGGCGGTGTTCTGGGCGGCCTGGGCCTGTTCGTAGACGCTGGTGCTGCGTTCCACGAGCTTGCTCATGCTGCCGAGTTTGCTCAGCAGGGCGTCGGCGCTGTCGGTTCCGGGCTGGCCGGGTACCGCGTCGCCGCTGGCGCTCGGGTCGGCGGGGGCGACTTCGCCGTCAAGAAAGAGGTTCACGCCGAGGTCGGCGCCGCCGGTGCGGTAGAGCTGTGCGGCAAGCTGCCCGGCCTGCCGGGTGGCGTCATCCGCTAGCAGACGGCTGGCGTCGGCCTGGGCCTGCAGGTCGTCGGCGCGGCGGGTGGCGTCGTCGAACTGTGCCTGCGCGAGCAGTAGTGCTTCACCGCGGGCGTCGGCTTCGGCCTGGGTGCGGTCGACCTCGGATTGCAGTCCCGCGATCAGGCCCTGGATTTCGGTGACACTGGCGGCGGCGGAGGAGGTGCTGGCCTTGGCGCTTTGCAGGTCTTCCCAGGTGGGGTAGTCGACTGCCTGGGCGGATGCGACGGGGCTGACCAGGGTGGCCACGAGCACCAGGCTGGCGGCGAAGGCGACGACGCCGACGCGGCGGCGGCGGCGAACCGTGGGTGCGCCCAGGGCGCGAAGGCGGTGAGCTGACCGCGTCAGACCGCGCTTCACCACGAAAGCCGTGCGATTCATTACTCCCCGATCGGGCCTGGCGACAGGACTAAGAAAACAGGAGCATCCGGATTCACGTCTATCACGTTGTCAACATCATTCAGACTAACAACCGGCAGGTCATTCACCCAGTGCCGAAACGAATCTAACCCCGCCGACCCGGCGCAGGCCGCTGATTCACTGGTGTGGTGCAGATATTGTCGCCGACTCTCCCCTGTGCACAACCGAGGCACGACCGGCGCACAACCGGCGAAAGTTCCGGTTTTCTCCCAAACAAACCCGGGTTTTCTCCCAGCCGCGGGGGGGACAAAACTCTGATTAGCACTTCCGGCCGAATCCCCGTATGCTTACTTTTCGGTAGCCGGTACGTCACGGAAACCAGCGGCCCCATCGTTTAGTGGCCTAGGACGGCGCCCTTTCACGGCGTTAACACGGGTTCGAATCCCGTTGGGGTCACGCAAGTGATGGGCACGTGTACAGCAGCTTCAAAAAAATAGAATAGTATTACCAAGTGCCTCGCACACAAGTTTTACATCGAGGCCCTGTAGCGCAGTTGGTTAGCGCGCCGCCCTGTCACGGCGGAGGTCGCCGGTTCAAGTCCGGTCAGGGTCGCAAAGTCACGAAGCTCTTTCGAAAGAAAGGGCTTTTTGTCTCAGAAAGCGGCAACGTTTTCTGGCCCTGTAGCTCAGTTGGTAGAGCGTTCGACTGAAACTCGAAAGGTCACCGGATCGACGCCGGTCGGGGCCACTTAGGGCCACACCCGAGCTTCTACAACGGTGTGGCCCTATTTTTCTGCCCGCTTACTTTTCTGCCCGCTTTATGCCGGCCGGTGTTCACTGCCCGGACCGGCCAGGCGCGTGGCTTTCGCCCGTCGACTGGCGAATCCCCCGGTGATCGAGATGAACACCGGCACATCGGCGCCGAGCATCTCGTCGAAGCGCCGCACGATCGTGTCGACGTGGTCGCGAATATCCCGGGGTGACACTCCGCGCCGGGCGCTCACGGCGATCTTGAGCGCGGTCGCGCCGCGCACCCGGAAGGCTCTCACGCCCACCTGCATCACCCCGGAATACTCCCCAGGGCCTGCGTGATGCTGCGCGCCGCGAGCGACGAAGACACGATCACCGCGCCGCCACCGGCACCCGCCCCGGTATCACCTCCGGCGGTGCCACCGCCTCGCGTCAGCAGGGTTGCGGCCTGGCCGTGGCCCTGACGCGTGATGAACCACAGCAGTAGCACGATGAGCAGCGCGGCGACCCCGGCGACGGCCAGCAGCTCGCTCTACCCGCCGCTCAGCGCGGTGTCGAGCTGCCGCGCGACGTCGGATGTGCCACGCAGAGCGCCGCCGACCAGCCCGCCGAACCCGGCCCCGGGTTTGGCTCCGGTGGTGGCTCCGGTGGCCCAGGCCGCCACCGTGTCAGGGAAGGCAGACGCGGCGGCGACGGCCCCGCCCACGACGAGCAACAGCAGGCCCAGCAGCAGAATACCGAGTCGGTTGAGCACGCGATTGGTGTTGTTCATGCGCCCACCACCGCCTGCCGGGACACCAGTACCCGGGGTCGCAGCGCCGGTGTCAGGTCGAGCCGAGAGATCTCGTCGGCGACGGCATCCGATATCGCCGCCGTGTTCACCGGCCAGCCCGACGCCGGCTGCACCCGTACGTCGGCCACACGCCGCGAAACGGATACCAACACCCGGTCGGGATCGAGGTTGGCGGCGTACGCCGCCCGGCGGGCCAGAGCCGAGGCAATGGCCCGGTTGTCGATGACGGCCGCCGTGCGGTCGGTGCGCCCCACGTGCCCGGGCAGCCGCCCGGGGCTGAGCGCGGCCACGACGAGCACCAGGCCCAGCCCGGCCGTGAGAAGCGCCGCGGCCAGCAGAACGGATGCCGCCACGTTCGCCGGCAGGTCGACCACCGCCCCGAGCACATCCCGCGGTGCCAGCAGCAGCGCCGGCTGACCGAGGAACGCGAGTACGCACTCCACGGCCAGGTAGGCGAGCACCAGAATGAGGATGACGGCGAGGGCGATGGCCAGAGCTGACCGGGGCGAGTGCGTTTCCCGGCGAATGATGCGCTGGTACGTGGCGCGGTGGCCGGTCACGTGACGCGCTCCGTTCCGGTGATCTGGGCGTCACTCAGGTGCAGCGTGACGGGGCCGACCGCGGACCCGGTGAGTTGCCCCACCCGGTCGCGAATGCCGGCCTGGGCGATCGCGGCCCGCGCCAAGAGGGAACCGCCGGCCGTACCCGCTGTGGCGGGTGCGGCGCCGGTGCGGCGAGCCGCAGTGAGGGCGGGCACGCTGATGGGCGCGATCACGGTCACCTGCAGTTGCCCGGCCGCGTCGGCCAGGTGCACGCTCACGTGCCGGGCCGACACTCCCATCGCCTCGGCGGTGATGGCCGTCACGACCCGGGTGAGGGCGCGCGTGGTGACGCGGTTACGCCCGTGCGTCGTGGCGGCGTGCGCGGTTGCCGTATCGGCAGTCGCCCCGGTGCCGGTCGCGGCAGCGCGAGCCGCGGCATCGACGCTCGACGTATCGCCGGTCGCCGCCGCCAGTGCGGTGGAGTGCGGCGCCGCAGAGTCGCGAACCCTGTTGCGGGGCGCCGTCACGGAACGGCCGGTCATGATGACGAACGCCGGCCGCGAAAGGCGTCGGCGACGCGGCGCACATCGAGGTCACCGGCGGCAACGCGGCCCAGAAGGGCACCCGCGGCCATGAAGAGGGCCACGAACAGGAACGCCCAGAACCCCAGGGTCAGTGCGGTGAGCGCCAGTACCGCGCCCACTGCGATGCCGATCGCGGTGGTGTTCACAGCACGCGCGGCTTCGTGTCGCCGGCGACTGCGTCATCGTCTTCGCTGGGGATGTGCACATCGTTGATGGTCACGTTGACTTCGGTGACCTGCATGCCGATGAGCTCGCGAATGGCCGTGTAGATGGCTTCGCGCACGTTGTCGGCGACGATCTGCAGCGCCGTGGGGTACTCGGCGACGATGGAGATGTCCACGGCGACCTGGGTGTCACCGACCTCCACGCTAATGCCCTGGGCGAGGTCGGTCTGGTTCATGGCGTCGCGGATGGCACCGAGGGCTCGGGCCGCGCCACCGCCGAGGGCGTAGACGCCCGCCACGTCGCGCGCGGCGATTCCGGCGACTTTGGCGATGACGCTGTCGACGATGACGGTGGTACCGGCACCGCTGTCCAGGGCTGAACTCAGGTCGGTGCTGGTGGGGGCGACTGACGTCATGGCATTTCTCCTCAACAAGGTGGATCGTGGCGAACCGGCCGGCAGGTGCCATTCGGGCATTCACGGCTAAGACGCGCATCGTGGGCCGAATGTCACGCCCGCACCCACATTGCCGCAGAGACCCGGCGGCCGCAGCGAGCGGATGCCGCCCCGACGGTGGGATCCCAACTGTGGGGATCAGCCGATGCGAGCGACCGTCACCGCGATCTCGGCGACCTCGGCGACCTCGGGCGTGCCGGCGGCCGTACCGTGATTCGTGACGTGGTGCGTCAGGTGGTTCAGGAGGGCGTCGTGGACGCGGCGGCACACGTCGGCGGCGGCGTAGCCATCCGCTACCCCGATTTTGACGGCCACGGAGAGCGCGGTGCCGTGCGCGACCACGCTCACGGAGTGCGGCGCGGGCGGCCGGTGGGTCAGGGCATCGCGCACGGTGCCGAGCACGGCGCTGAGCGGGGCGACGGCGAAAAGCCCGTCAACGCCCGCCACGGCGAGCACCACGGCGTTGAGTTCGTCGGTGGAGGGGAGCACATCGGTCATGGCTGCTCGATTCCGGTCGGGTCGACGCTCTCGCCCGCCGGGGTGGGCAGATAGACGTCGCGGATGGTGATTTCGACGGCGGCCACCGTAAGGTCGGTGTGCGCGCGGAGCGCGGCGTACACGGCCACGCGCAGGGCGTGTGCCTTCGCCGGGATGTCCTCGCCCGCACTCACGGCGGCGTCGATGCGGATGGTGATCGGGTCGCTCGGTGAGCTGACGTCGCCGTGCAGGCGACACCGGCCCACGATGATGTTCTCCATGCCGTCTCCCGTGGCGCGCAGGATTCCGCGCACCGCTCCTTCCGTCACGACCAGTCGGGCGCTGGGCGACGGGTGCGCCAGCGGAATGTCCCGGCCCGAGTGGGCTTCCAGGTCGATGTTCTGCAAGATGGCGGTGACCCAGCTGTCGCCACGCTCGCGTTCGCGGGTCACGTCCTGGGCCAGCAGGGTGCCCTGCACGTTTCTGAGGTGTTGCAGGCTGCGCAGCGCGATCTGGCACTCCGGCGACTCGTCGATGCTGGGGTCGGCCGGGGTGCGCTCCCGGTCGAGGTAGTCGCTGAGCTGCTCGATGGTGTGGCCGGCGAGGTGGGCGACCTCACGCTCGGGGGTGTCCACGTCGAAAGCGTCGAACGGCGCCTGCGGCTCGCGGGGTTCGGTCATCGCCATTCCTCCATTTCCCGCAACAGGGTCTTGCGGGCCCGGGCGAGAAGGCCCCGCACCGTCGACACCGGCAGGTTCAGCTCGTCGGCAATACCAACGTAGCTGCTGCCGGCCAGCTCGCGCAGGGTCCAGCAGCGCCGCTGATCCTCGGGCAGATTGGCCAGTGCGCGGGAGAGCGCCTGGGTTTGGAAATGCGCTTCGGCCATGCGGGGCGGCGATTGGTGTTCGGGAGCGAGGGGTTCATGGAGGTCGAAGTCCGCCCGCTCGCGGCGGGCCCTGAGCCGGTCAATGCTCTTGCGGCTCACGATGCGCATCAGCCAGCTCTTCAGGGCGGCCCCGTCTTCGAGGGTGGCCAGGCGTTGCCAGACGGTGATGAATGCCTCCTGCACCACGTCGTCCATCTCATCGTTGGAGCCGAGCACGCGCGCGGCGTACACCCGCATAAGTGGCCCATACCGTCGCACGATCACCTCGAACGCGCGCACATCGCCGTCGGCGGCCCGGCCGACCAGGGTGAGATCGGACGCGGTGTCCAGTGGCGACGCGATGCGATCCCGCAGCGGTGGCGACATCCGTCCCCCTCTGCTCGCTGGTGCCTGAAAAGACTGGTGCCTGAAAATCTTTCTGCGCGATGCTGTGACGAATATGGCACGGCTTACGTCATAGAGGCAGAACGCACACCTGACTGAACACACCTGACTGAACACACCTGACTGAAAGAGAGAACGTGATGAGCGCATCCGACAAGATCAGCAACGCAGCCGAGAACCTCAAGGGCAAGGCGAACGAGGCCGTGGGCAAGGCCACCAACGACGACTCCAAGGTCGCCGAGGGCAAAGCCCAGCAGGCTTCAGCCAAAGTCAAGAAGGCCGGCGAAGACGTGAAAGACGTCTTCAAGGGCTAGGTAGCGCGCCCCACCTGCCCGTTCGGCGCCCGCAATCCTGGAGGGTCGACCCCTGCCGCGGACCCGGGCCTGAACTGAGGATAAGCTGAGATAGAGCCATCGCGTTTTGTGACTTTATGTTGAGTTTCCTTCGTGAAACTCAGTGTCCAACTCGCGATGGCTCTTTTCTGTCGTCAGGCGGTTCTGTCGTCAGATGGTTCCGAGCCCAGTGCTTTGACACTCGACACGGTGTTGCGCTACGTTCGGTCCAAGGGCCGGGGAGCCCCGCAGCACCGGTGCATCCGTTCCCCGAACCGTGAGACTGACGGGGGATCTGATGCCAACGTATGAGTACCGCTGCCCCGAGTGCGCCGACTTCGATCTGATCTTCCCGATGCTCTCCGTGCCCGACGCGGTGTCCTGCCCGACCTGCCCGGCCACCGCCACGCGCCGCATGAGCGCGCCCCGGCTGTCGTCGGCCGGTTCGGCTGCCTTCGGACTGATCGAGCAGACCCAACGCAGCGCACATGAGCCCGCGGTAGTGAACACACCCGGCCCCGGGCGGCGCTCGGGCCCGGCGCCGCGGTACACGTCCAATCCCCTGCACCACAAACTTCCCCGACCGTAAGCG
>JBBQYN010000098.1:0-8567 GCA_038208655.1 Actinomycetales bacterium | reverse complement strand
GACGAGAACGATGGTGAGCCCCCGCTCCTCGCGCAACTGGGCCAGAACGGCCATGATGCGCGAGGTCATTTGCGGGGCCAACCCGAGGCTGGGCTCATCGAGGAGCATCACGCGGGGCTGGCTCATGATGGCCCGGCCGATGGCCAGCATCTGTTGCTCACCACCACTGAGTGTGCCGGAGAGCTGGTCTGCACGCTCTTCGAGTCGCGGGAAGATCTCGAACACGGCGCCCATCAGTCGCTTGGCATTACCCGCCCGGCGGTCCGTGTAGCCGCCGAGAATCAGGTTGTCGCGCACACTCAGTGAGGAGAACACCTGTCGGCCTTCGGGAACCAGGACGCAGCCGTGCTTCACCACGGCAGCCTGCGAGAACGCCGCCGAGTTCTCCCCGAGCACCGTCACGGTGCCCGTTTTCAGTCGGTGGGACCGTGCGACGACGTTGAGCAGGGTGCTCTTGCCGGCCCCGTTCGGGCCGATGATCGTGACGATCTCGCCTTCGTCGGCATGGAATGAGACATCACGCAGAACGCGGGTGCGGCCATACGAAAAGCTCAGGTCCGTGACGCTGAGCGCCCGGGTCTTCGATGTTGTGGTCATTTGTCGCCACCCGTCGGGGACTGTTCGCGAATAGTGGATGCGGCGCCGCCGGTCAGGCGCACCCCGGCCGGCGCGCTCGGGGCTGGGGTGCGCGGAGCGACGCCGAGATAGGCGTCGATAACGGTCTGGTCGGCCTGCACCTCGGCGGGTGTTCCGGTGCGCAGGGTAGCTCCGAAATTAAGCACCTGCACCCGGTCGGCGCTGGCCATGACGAATTCCATGTCGTGCTCGATGACGAGAACGGCGATTCCCTCGGCCCCGAGGGCACGCAGCAGAAGCATCAGCTTCTTCTTCTCGGCCTTGTTCAGACCGGCGCAGGGCTCATCGAGAAGCAAGACTTTGGGTCGGCTCACCAGGGCGCGCGCGATCTCGATCTGCTTTTGATGGCCGAGGGACAGGCTGCGGGCGTCCCGGGCGGCCAGATGAATCAGGCCCAGCCGGGTCAGCATCGCCGTCACGTCGCCCTGCAGCCGACGTTCTTCCCGTACCGCACCCGGCGTGGGGAGGGCGGAACGCAGCATGCCGACCTGTCCCTGCAGGTGGGCTCCCACCGCGACCGTGGCCGCGACATCCATTCCGTCAAAGAGACAGGGCGTCTGGAACGTGCGGCTCAGGCCGTGGCGGGCCAGTTCGAAGGCGGGCTTGCCGGTCATCAGCTCGCCGTCGATGTGCACGGTGCCGGCGGTGGGGGCGAGGTTACCCGAGAGCAGGTTGACGAGCGTGGATTTTCCGGCGCCGTTGGGGCCGATCACGGCGAGCACTTCGCCCGCGCGAATACTCACGGAGACGTCATCGACGGCCGTGACGCCGCCGAAGCGTTTCACCAGGCCCTGGGCCTGCAGCACCCGCACCGCGGCGCCCGGTGCCGGGCGGGCATGCATGGCGTCGTCGGCCAGCCTCAGCGCGGCCATGCCGAGGGTGGAATCGGCCACACTGCCCTCGTCGGTGTCCGGCGCACCGGCGTCGAGGGCGCTCGTGCCGGGCAGGTGGGCACGCACCAGGCGGGCCAGCGCGCCGAGCGCTCCGGCGATTCCGTCCGGACGCAGAATGAGAATGGTCACCAGGAGCAGGCCGAGAATCAGGTTCTGGCCGGCCCCCACAGCGCCCTGCCCGAGAATGCCGGGCAGGAGAGCCTCGATGCTCTTATTGAGCACTTCGAGGGCGATGGCACCGACGATGGCACCCCAGGGGCTGCGCATCCCGCCCAGTACCGCGATGACGAGAATGTCGATGGCCGTTTCAATGCCGAAGGGTGCGGGATTCACGTAAAGCACCTGGTGGGCGTAGAGCGACCCGCCCACGCTGCTGATGATCGCCGACGCCGTGAAGATGCGGGTCTTCGACGAGGCGATGTTGATTCCAGCGGCCGCCGCGGCGGCCTCGTGCCCCCGAATGGCCTTGAGGGCACGGCCCTCACGGCCCCGGCTCAAACGCAGGCAGCCCCACAGAACCATTCCCACGAGCAGCCAGTTCAGCACGAAGAACTGGTCGGTTCTCACGATGTCGACGCCCAGCAAATTGAGCGGCGCGATTCCGCCCAGGCCGCCGGCCGCTCCGGTGATCTCGAGGTTGAGGGCGAGCAGGTAGAACACCTCAGTGAGGGCCAGGGTTCCCATGGCGAGAAAATGGCCTCGCAGGCGAAAGAGCGGCCGGCCGAGCAGCTGTGCCACGAGGGCCGCGATGGCGGCACTGGCCACGATCGCCAGGAGGCCGGGCCAGCCGTAGGTCACGGTGAGCAGGGCGCTGCCGTAGGCACCGATGCCATAGAACGCGCCGACGGCGAGCGAGAACTGCCCGGCATAGCCGGTAACGAGAATCATGCCGAGGGCGAGGAAAGCCAGAATGCCCACGGTGGCGCCGAGTCCGGCGTAGTACGACCCGGCCGTGCTGGCGAAGACGACCACGGCGGCGATCCACAACACGGGGCCGGCGATTGGGCGGCCGCGTCGCACGAGGGTGCCGGGCGCGCGGGGGGATGACGCGGTACGAGGCTCAGACACGCTCGGTCACCAGCTTTCGGGTCAGGCCCTGGGGTCTCACGATCAGTAACACGATGAGGAGGCCGAAGAGGATGGTGGAGGCGTGCGAGGTGGAGATGGTCAGCGCCGCGAGGGTCTCGACGATGGCGATGAGAAAGCCACCGGCCAGCGTGAGCCCGATGTTGTCGAAGCCTCCGAGGATCGCTGCGATGAAGCCCTTCAGTCCCAGAGCGAATCCGGCGCCCACGGTGATGAACGAGGAGGGCACCTGGGTGGCCAGCACCACTCCGGCGACGGCCCCGGACAGCGCGAAGGCGATGGTGGCCATGACGGTGAGGTTGATTCCCACCACCCCGGCGGCATAGCGGTTGACCGCGCAGGCGCTCAGCGCCTTACCTGTCATGGTGCGGTTGAAGAACATGGCCAACAGAATGTAGGCGATGACGGTGATGACCACCACCCAGATGGACTGCCGGGTGATGGCGGCGTCCAGGAGAATCACGGAGGGACCATCCGTGATGGGGGCGAACTGGTAGGGCCCGGTACCGAAGATCAGTTGCAGTCCCGAACGGATGGCGATGCCCACACCGAGGGTCACAATGGTCTGTACCATGAGGCCCTGCTTGCGCAGGGGGTGGATGGCCAGGTGATACATGACCACGCTCACCAGGGCCGCCGAGACGCCGCCGACCATGATGGCGGCGATCGGCGGCAGCACCGCGGAGGCCACCACCGCACCGAACGCCCCGGCAACGGCGATGTCGCCGACGGCGAAGTTGACCATGCCCGTCATGCGGTGCACGACGACGTAGGCCACACCCAGGGCGCCATAGATCGCTCCGATCGATAACGACGTCAAAAGTAGCTGTATGACGGTGTCCACGGGGGTACCTCTCGCGTCGGAGTCGCTGAATTGTCGACTCGTCGCCGACCTTCGTTGGCCGACGACTCTGACCTTATGTCGCGATCGGCACCGCTGTCAACATAGTTGTTGACAGCGGCACAACTCTTTGCTGTAATGGCTATCGAGACAGCGACCCGGTCAACGATGACCTGCGGACTGGCTCCCTTCTCGCCGCACGATTGGCGATACGAAAGGACACATACTGTGATCAAGGCTCAAGCATTCCGCCGTGGCGGTCGTCGCACGGCCACCGTCGCCGCGATGGGCGTTCTGCTGCTGATGGGCACCGCCGCCTGCAGCTCCACCGCCGATGCCTCCTCGGCCGGCTCCGATGCCGCCGGCGCCGTCGAGCCGCTCAAGGTGGGTGTGCTCGTGGGTCTCACGGGAACCTACGCCGCCCTCGGCACCGTGCAGCGCGAAGCCATCGAACTGTACGTCGAAGACCTCAACGCCGCTGGCGGGATCGATGGAACCCCCATCGAGCTGACCGTGCTCGACACGGGCAGTGAGCCGGCCACGGCGGTCAACCAGCTGCGACAGCTGGCAGTGCAGGACGAGGTCGACATCGTGCTCGGGCCGAGCTCAAGTGGTGAAGCCATCGCGCTGAAGCCCTTCGCATCATCGCTCAAGATCCCGGTGCTCACGCTCGGCTCGGCGGAGTCCATCGTGACCCCGGCCAGTGAGGCCGCTTACATCTTCAAGGCCTACACCGACACCCGCCTGGCCCTCGAAGCGCAGATGGAACTGGTCGCGGACCGCGGCTGGGACAAGGTCGCGCTGCTGTCGGTCAACAACGGGTACGGCCAGGAAGCGGCCCTGTACATCGACGACTTCGTCACGGAGTACGGCTTCGACCTCGTGGGCAATGAGGTCTTCGATGCCGCCGCGACCGACGTGACCGCGCAGCTCACCAAGCTCGAGGGTGCCGACCCCGATGTGGTGTTGGTCTGGGCCGTGAACCCCGCCAACGCCATCGTCTCCAAGAGCGCCGAGGCCATCGACTTCGGTCCGGTGCTGTTCCACTCCGCCGGCGCGGGAGCCCCCAGCTACATCGAGACCTCCGGCACGTCGGGTGAGGGCACGCTGCTGCAGGGATCCAAGGTTCTCGCCGCAGCTTCCATGGCAACGGATGACCCCCAATACGAAGTGACGCAGAACTTCGTCGAGGCCTACACCGCGGCGTATTCCGCGGCTCCCGGACAGTACGCGGCGAGTGCCTGGGACGCCTCACTCCTGCTCGACAACGCCGTGCGCACCATGGACGACACCGCCACCGATCTGCAGGGCCGGCGGGACGCCCTGCGGGACGCCCTCGAAAACAACACCGACGGCCTCGTCGGCGTGAACGGCGTCTTCACCTTCACCCCGGACTTCCACGGCCCCACCGGACTGGCCGGACTGGCCGTGCTGCGTGTGGAAGACGGCGAATTCCAGATCGACACCACGTACTGACTCGTCGCAACGTACCGATCAAACCCTGACGTGCCGGCTTGAGACATTCGGGCCGGCGCGTGCGTGTCTGCACGATGCCGGCGGCTCGTCTGCGTCGGAGCAGCACGGTGAGCCGGAGTGTTAAGGTGTGGATCAGGAGGCACTCATGGCAAGCAATTACGGACAACGACGCGCAGCGGCCCTCGACGACGGCGGGCTCGACTATCTCAACCGACGTCAGGAAATCATGCGGGCGGCGGGCCGGGTCTTCAAGGCCAAGGGGCTGTCGGCCACCAACGTGACCGATGTGGCGCGAGAGGCGGGGGTCGATCGGGCCACGCTGTACTACTACTTCGGCAGCAAGGAGGAGATCTTCGAGGAGGTCGTGGGAAACGCCGTGGAGGCCAACGCGATTCGCGCCGAAGAGGTGCGCGCGGGCGAGGGCACCGCGCCGGACAAGATTCGCGACCTCATCGTGTCACTGATGAATTCCTATGCCGAGCACTACCCCTTCCTCTATGTCTTCATTCAGGAAAACCTCACCCAGCTGGAGAAGATTCGTCCCGACTGGGCCCAGGAAATGCGTCAGCTCAACCGCCGATACGAAGAGGCCTTGGTGGGCATTCTGCGCGCGGGCATCGCGGACGGGTCACTGCGAACCTCGGCCGATCCCAAGATTCTCGCGTACAGCCTGCTGGGCATGCTCGGCTGGACCAACCGCTGGTTCAATCCGCGCGAATCCGCCCAGACCGCCGAGGAAATCGGCACGGTCTTCGCGGACACTTTCCTGAACGGCCTAACGGCCTAACGGCCTGACCGACTGCCGGGCTGACTGACGGACCGCCACGACCGGTGAGAGCGGTCAGCTCCCGGCGCCGTCGACCAGCTTGAGTCCCACGACGCAGCCGACCAAACCGAGGATCAGCAGAATCTTCACGACTGACGCGGGCTCACCGCCAAAGACCATCGCGTAGATCACGGTCAGCGACGCGCCGATTCCCACCCACACGGCATACGCCGTACCCACCGGAATCTCCCGCATTGCAAAGGCGAGACCGGCCATGCTCACGATCAATCCGACAGCGAAGACCACGGTCGGCCAGAGCTTCGTGAAGCCCTCTGACTTGCCGAGGGCGGTCGCCCACACTGCTTCAATGACTCCGGCCAACACCAAAATAACCCAGGACATGGTTGCAATTCTGGCCAGTCTTGTCGCGTTCCGGGTACTGGTCCCTCGTCCGGGGCGCGGTTCAGCGCCTCCTGCGAAATTACCAGCCGATCCTGTGCACCCACACAGCCTGGGCCGGCTGCGGTCAGCACGTCGATCAGGTCATGCGCGGCGTGGCGAAGAACGACCGCTGCCGGGGCGAGCACGTGAAGGTCAAGCCCTCCGGCTCGTTCTTCTCGCGCCTCTTCGGCCGGTAACCCGGCCCGCATGCGCGCGCTCTGACATGCAGAAAGCCTCCGAACTCTCGGAGGCTTTCTTGCGATTCAACGGAAAATTCGAACGCCCTAGACCTTCTTCACCACGCTGGACTTGAGCTGCATGGATCCAAACCCGTCCACCTTGCAGTCGATGTCGTGCCCGTCGACGGCGTCGACGAGGCGGATGTTGCGCACTTTGGTGCCGACCTTGATGGCGGTCTGGCTGCCCTTGATCTTGAGGTCTTTGATCACCGAAACGGTGTCACCGTCGGCCAGTACGGTGCCGAAGGCGTCTTTCACCACGGTTTCGGCCGGTTCGGTCTCGTCGTCGGGTTCGTTGGCCCATTCGTGGGCGCACATCGGGCACACCAGAAGCGCCCCCATCTCATAGGCGAATTCGCTGGAACATTTCGGGCAGGGAGGCAGGGTGTCATTCACCCCGTAAGGATATGCCCGGTCCGGCGGCCGGCCCGCCGGGGCCTTCGGCCCCTAGCCGGTGGCACCGAGTCTGGGTATCGTGCCGGTGCTTGCAGGTGCAAGCGCCCCTCCTCATCGAAGGAGATAGAGCAATGGCACGCAATGTCGCTCGCTTCAACCCGTTCGCCGAACTCGATGCCCTGCAGAAGCAGTTCTTCGAGGACGGCGTGCTGTCACGCCTGCGCACGGCAGATTTTCCCACAACGGATGTCTACACCGACGAGAACCAACAGCTCACGGTGGAAACCCACCTGCCCAACTTCGAGGAGAAGGACATCTCCGTGGACCTCGACCGGGGCGCACTGGTAATTCAGGCGCAGAAGCACGAGACGGAGCAGGACAAAAAGAAGAACTACATCGTGCGGGAGAGCAGCAGCAGCTTCTACCGCCGCATCGCCCTGCCCGAACAAGCCGACGTGGGCAACACCACAGCCGAGTTCGTCGACGGCGTGCTGAAGATCGTGGTGCCGATTCGAGCCGTGACGACACCGACCAAGATCACCATCGGCGGATCCTCGGGCCAGCAGCAGGCCGTCACGCCCACGGCCGAGCCCACCGCGCAGGCTGCCGAGTCCGACATCGAGATGTAGCCCTCTCCCCGCCCCGTTGGCCAGCGCGAGCGCAGCTCCGGCGCTGGCCGCCTCGGCGACCCCGTCCTCGCCCTCGCTGGTCGAGCTCGTCGAGACCGCCATACGACCACGGCAAGGCAGAAACCTCACGTTGGACAGCGGAGATCTCGACGAGCTCGATCAGCTCGATCAGCTCGATCAGCGCCGGGCGGCCCGACCGGCGTGGGTTAGACGCGCTCGAAGATGGCGGCGAGGCCCTGGCCGCCGCCGATGCACATCGTCTCGAGCAAAAACTGGCCGTCGCCGCGCTGCAACTGCCGCGCGGCCGTGGCCAGAATGCGGGCACCGGTCGCGCCGACCGGGTGCCCGAGCGATATACCCGACCCGTTCACGTTGGTGCGTTCCCAGTCCGCGTCAGTGAAGTTCCACTCCCGACTGACCGCGAGCACCTGCGCCGCAAACGCCTCGTTGAGTTCGATCAGGTCGATATCGGCCAGGGTCAGCCCGGCGCGTTCCAACGCCAGCGCGGTAGCGGGCACCGGGCCCAGGCCCATCCGGGACGGGTCCACGCCCGCCCGAGCCCACGCCGCCAGCCGTACCAGCGGCGTGAGGCCCAACTCCGCCGCGCGTTCCGAGGTGGTGACGATGCACGCCGCGGCCGCATCGTTCTGCCCGCTGGCGTTTCCGGCGGTGACGGTCGCCGCGGCATCCGTGCTGCCGAGAATGGGCTTCAGGCCGGCGAGGGCCGTCAGGGTGGTGTCACGAGGCGTCTCATCGACGGACACGACGGTGGGGCCCTGGCGACCGGGCACGGTGACCGGCACGATCTCGTCGGTGAAGTGCCCGGCGGCGACGGCGGCCAGGGCCCGGCGCTGGGATTCCACGGCGAGGGCGTCTTGTTCGTCGCGGCCGATGCCGTAGTCCCGGCGCAGGTTCTCGGCCGTTTCGAGCATGCCACCCGGAACCGGGTAGTGCCGCCCGCCGGCGGTTTCCCGGCCCCGACCGAGGGCATCGCGCAGCAGCATGCCGGCGGTTCCTGCCATGCCCCAGCGGGAATCGACGGTGTAGAACGGGGCCTGGCTCATGACATCGACGCCGCCGGCGATGGCGAGATCGCTGACCCCGGTCTGCACCTGCATCGCGGCGTCGAGGACCGCTTGCAGGCCGGAGCCGCAGCGACGATCC
>JBBQYN010000097.1:0-8608 GCA_038208655.1 Actinomycetales bacterium | reverse complement strand
CTAGCCGCGCAGGCCGAGGAGCGGCAGCACCTGGCTGAGATCGCAGACGTCCACGACGACATCCGCTTCACGTTTGACCCGCGGTTTCGCGTTGAAGGCCACGGCCAGCCCGGCCACGGCCATCATCTCGAGATCGTTGGCGCCGTCGCCGACCGCGACCGTGCGGGTCAGCGGCACGTTCTCGGCCGCCGCCCATTCGCGCAGGGCCGCGGCCTTGGCGGCGGCATCGATGATCGGCCCGGTCACGAACCCGGTCAGCCGGTCGTCGCGGATCTCGAGCCGGTTGGCGCGCCAGTGGTCCAGGTGCAGCACGGATGCGAGGGGGTCGAGCAGTTCATGGAAGCCCCCCGACACCACGCACACCCGGGCACCCGCAGCGTGCAGCCCGTCGATCAGCTCATGCACCCCGGGAGTGGGGCGGATGAGCCGGCCGACCTCGGCGAAGACGCTCGCGGGCAGTCCGGCCAGGGTGAGCACCCGTTCCCGCAGGCTGTGTGCAAAGTCGATCTCACCGTTCATGGCCTGGTCGGTGATCTCGGCCACCCGTGTTCGCGACCCGGCGGCGTCGGCGAGCAGTTCGATCACCTCGTCCCGAATCAGGGTGGAGTCGGCGTCGAGCACCACAAGAAAGGCCGGGCCGTCGCGGTTGGCGCCGGTGTGGTCGCGAATGTCGGTCAAGGTCAGCTCACTGGGGTGTGTCGGGGGAGCGGATGCGGGGGACAGCACGGTCACGGTTGTACGCGCACGCCCTTGCCGACCACGGTGATGCCGGATTCGGTGACGCTGAAGCCGCGGGCGCGGTCTCGAGCCGGGTCCACCCCGACGCTGGCACCGGATTCGACCACGACCTCCTTGTCGAGGATCGCGCGGCGCACGATGGCGCCGGCTTCGATCTGCACCCGGTCGAAGACGATGGAGTCCACCACTTCGGCGCCGGAGCTGACCGTGGTCCACGGTCCGAGCACGCTGCGTTCGATGTGCGCACCCGAGATGACGCAGCCCAGCGACACGATCGAGTCGATCATGGTGCCGAGGGCGCCACGGCCGTCGCGCACGAACTTGGCCGGCGGTGAGTTCAGTTGCATGCTGAAGATCGGCCATTCCTGGTTGTACAGGTTGAAGACCGGCAGTGCCGAGATCAGGTCTTGGTGCGCTTCGAAGAACGAGTCGATCGTGCCCACGTCACGCCAGTAGTAACGATCCCGGTCGGTGGAGCCGGGCAGTTCGTTGCGCTTGAGGTCGTAGACGCCGGCCTCGCCGCGGGCCACGAAGTCAGGAATGATGTCCCCGCCCATGTCATGGCTGGAGTCGGTGCGTTCGCCGTCGCGGAGCACCGCTTCGATCAGGGCGTCGGTGTTGAAGACGTAGTTACCCATCGACGCGAAGACCTCGTCGGGGTTGTCGGCCAGGCCGACCGCGTTGGTGGGCTTTTCGAGGAACTCGGAAATGCGGTCGGGGTGGGCCGGATCGACATCGATGACCCCGAACTGGTCGGCCAGGCCGATGGGCTGACGGATGGCCGCGATGGTCGCCGAGGCGCCGGAGGCGATGTGCGCGTCGATCATTTGGCTGAAGTCCATGCGGTAGACGTGGTCGGCACCGACCACGACGACGATGTCGGGCTTCTCATCGTGAATGAGGTTCAGGCTCTGCAAGATGGCATCGGCCGAGCCGGAGAACCAACGCTTGCCGAGGCGCTGCTGCGCCGGCACGGAGGCGATGTAGGAGTTGAACAGGCCCCCGCTGACATGCCAGGTCTGCGACACGTGACGGTCGAGGCTGTGGGACTTGTACTGCGTCAGCACGACTACCTTGGTCACCCCCGAGTTGATCAGGTTGGACAGCGCGAAGTCCACCAGTCGATAGTGCCCGCCGAACGGCACCGCCGGTTTTGCCCGGTCCTCGGTCAGCGGCATCAGCCGTTTGCCTTCGCCACCTGCAAGAACAATTCCAAAGATCTTCTTGGCCTTCATGTTCCCTAGAGTAGGGCCAACAACGCGTGTGGCCGACACATTCGGACCCCATCGGGGATTCTTTGTTCGAGTGTTACCGCAGTGGTCGGTGAGCTGCGCTAGTTTTACTGCATGCGCGTCGATGTGTTGACCAAGGAATACCCGCCGGAGATCTACGGAGGTGCCGGTGTGCACGTCACCGAGCTCGTTCGGTCACTCCGAACCGAACTCGACGTGACGGTGCGATGTTTCGGTGCCGCCCGCGGCGAGCCGTCCACCGTGGCGTACGGGGTGCCGCACGAACTGGCTGATGCCAATGCCACCCTCGCCACCCTCGGGGTGGACCTGCAAATGGCTCAGGATGTGGCCGGAGCCCAGGTCGTGCACTCGCACACCTGGTACGCCAACGGCGCCGGGCACCTCGCCAAGCTGCTGCACGGAATCCCGCACGTGGTCACCGCGCACAGCCTCGAGCCGTTGCGGCCGTGGAAGGCCGAACAGCTCGGCGGCGGTTACCGCGTGTCGAGCTGGATCGAGAAAACCGCCTTCGAGGCAGCGGATGCCGTCATCGCCGTGAGTGACGGAATGCGGCAGGACATTCTGCGCAGCTACCCCGCGCTCGATGAGTCCCGGGTACAGGTCGTCTACAACGGGATCGACCTGGCCCGGTGGAAGCCCACCGTCGACACCGACCTGGTGCGCTCGCTCGGCATCGACCCCGACCGGCCGTCCGTTGTCTTCGTGGGCCGCATCACCCGCCAGAAGGGCCTGCCGTACCTGCTGCGCGCGGCCGCGCTGCTGCCCCCGGAGGTGCAGCTGGTGCTGTGCGCCGGAGCCCCCGACACGCCGGGTATTCTCGCCGAGGTCACCGCCGGCGTCGAAGAATTGCAAAAGCACCGCACCGGTGTCGTCTGGATCAACAAGCTGCTGCCTCAGCACGAGCTGGCCGCCGTGCTGACCAGCGGAACCGCGTTCGTGTGCCCGTCCGTTTACGAACCGCTGGGCATCGTCAACCTCGAGGCGATGGCCTGCGGGCTCGCCGTGGTCGGCACCGCGACCGGCGGCATTCCCGAGGTCGTCGCGGACGGTGTCACCGGCCGGCTCGTGCCGATCGAGCAGATGCAGGACGGCACCGGCACCCCGCTGCACCCGGACCTGTTCGTGGCCGACCTGGCCCGCACCCTCACCGAGGTCGTCGCCGACCCGGCCCGCGCAGCCGAGATGGGGCGCGCCGGCCGGTTGCGCGCGGAACGGGAATTCGGCTGGAGCCAGATCGCCACCCGCACCCGGGAGATTTACGCGTCGCTGCTCTGACACGCCAGGTCTGACCCGGCCGGGACCCGGCCAGGGGACGGCGGGCCCCGGACGGCCCGATAGCATGGCTTCATGGTCAACGTTCTGCACTTTTCCGGAGTCTCCGTCGTGCGAGGCGGCACTCGCATCCTCGATTCAGTCAACTGGAGCGTCGACGACGACCAGCGCTGGGTGATTCTGGGCCCGAACGGGGCCGGTAAGACCACGTTGCTGCAGCTGGCTGCCGCGCTGGTGCACCCCAGCAGCGGAACGGTCGAGGTTCTCGAAGAACCCCTCGGCGGCACCGACCTCTTCGAGCTGCGCCCCCGCATCGGCTTCGCCTCGACTGCGATGGCCCGCAAGGTGCCCGCCAACGAGAAGGTGCTCGACGTCGTCATGACCGCCGCGTACTCGGTCACCGGGCGCTGGACCGAAGAGTATGAAGAGATGGATGAGCGCCGCGCCCAACGGGTGCTCTCCGAGTGGAAGCTCGACCACCTGGCCGACCGTAAGTTCGGCACCCTCAGCGACGGCGAACAGAAGCGGGTACAGATCGCCCGCGCAGTGATGACCGACCCCGAGATGCTGCTGCTGGATGAGCCCGCGGCGAGCCTGGACCTCGGCGCCCGGGAAAGCCTGCTGCAGCTGCTCAGCGGATACGCCCGCGAAGCCAACGCGCCGGCGATCATCATGGTCACCCACCACGTGGAGGAAATACCGCGTGGATTCACCCACGTGCTGCTGCTCGGCGCCGGGTCCATCGTGGCCTCCGGCCCGATCAGGAGCACGCTCACCTCCGAGACGCTCAGCCGTACGTTCGACCTGCAGATCGAGCTGACCGAGACCGACGGCCGGTACGCTGCACGCGCCCTCTGACCCGCGCAGCACGGCACGCTTTCTGCTAAAGTTGCAGTCGGCCATCAGGCCGCCTCACTTTCGTCGGGTCCGACGAACAGGATCGATCAACTAACAGCACTGTGACCAGTTCCAAGTCTGTTCACCAGAAGTGCGATAAGGAAATTTTCATGAAGAAAGACATTCACCCCGAGTACGCCCAGATCGTGTTCCGCGACCTCGCGTCCGGTGCGACCTTCCTCACCCGTTCCACGGTCACCAGCAAGAAGACCATCGAGCTGGACGGCACCACGTACCCGCTGATCGACGTGGAAATCTCCTCCGAGTCGCACCCGTTCTACACGGGCAAGCAGCGCATCATGGACTCCGCCGGACGCGTGGAGAAGTTCAACTCCCGTTACAAGGGTTTCGGCAAGTAACTCCCGAACCCTGTCTGGACAGGCGACCGGCTTCGGCCGGTCGCCTGTTTTTTTGTGCTCGAAGCGGATGCCGCACGGCGCCGCCGGCAGCATCCGCTCGCCGACGTGGTCGCCCGCTCAGCCGCAGTGCAGCCAGTAGAAGCTCTGCGCCCCCAGGGTGAGGGTGAGCACGCCCTCCTCGTCAAACGAGGGGAAGACGCCTCCGCCGAACAGGTCGTAGAGGCGGGTACCGGCCAGGCCGACATCGTCGATGCGCACCGCGACGGGGTTGTGCGCGAAGCTGAACACGCAGAGCACCGTTTCGGGCTGGTCGCCGAACATCAGTCCCGAGCCCGCATAGCTGCGGGTGAACGCCAGAACCGATTCGTGGTTGGTGGAGAGCACGGTGATGCTGCCCAGCCCGAAGGTGGGATGCGCCTTGCGCACGTGGATCACGTTGCGCACCCAGTGCAGCAGCGACCCCGACTGGGCCAGGTGGGATTCCACGTTGGTCTGGGTGAAGTTATATACCAGCGATTGCACCACGGGCAGGAACAGTTTGCCGGGGTCGGCGGCCGAGAACCCGGCGTTCCGGTCGGGGGTCCACTGCATGGGCGTGCGTGAGCTGTCCCGGTCGGGCAGCCAGATGTTGTCGCCCATGCCGATCTCGTCGCCGTAGTACAGGAACGGGCTGCCGGGCAGCGCGAACAGAAGTGCGTGCGCCAGCTCCAGTTCGGCGCGGGAATTGTCCAGGAGCGGGGCGAGGCGGCGCCGAATGCCGATGTTCGCGCGCATGCGTGGATCGTAGGCGTACCAGCCGTACATGGCCTGCCGGTATTCCTCGCTGACCATCTCCAGCGTCAGCTCGTCGTGGTTACGCAGGAACACGCCCCACCCCGCGGTTTCGGGACTATCGGTGGTCTCGGACAGCACCCGCACCAGTTCGTTGGCGCGCTGAGAGCGCAGGGAGTAGAAGATGCGTGGCATCACCGGAAAATCAAAGGCCATGTGGCATTCCGGTTCCTCGTCGGTTCCGAAGAACGCCGCGACTTCTCGGGGCCACTGGTTCGCCTCGGCGATCATGATGCGGCCGGGGTAGTCACGGTCGACCATGGTGCGCAGCCGTTTGATGAACTCGTGGGTGGGGGGTTCGCCCTCGCCGTTGCCCTCTTCGGACTCATACAGGTAGGGGATCGCGTCGAGCCGGAAGCCGTCGACCCCGAGGTCAAGCCAGAACCGCACGATGTCGAACATGGCGGCGTGCACGGCCGGGTTTTCAAAGTTCAGGTCTGGCTGGTGTGAGAAGAACCGGTGGAAGAAGAACTGCCGCCGCACCGGGTCGAAGGCCCAGTTGGACTCCTCGGCGTCGACGAAGATGATGCGGATGTTGGGGTACTTTTCGTCGGTATCACTCCACACGTAGAAATCCCCGAACGGGCCGCCGGGGTCTTCCCGGGACTGCTGAAACCAGTCGTGCTGGTCGGAGGTGTGGTTCAGCGGCAGGTCGATGATGATGCGCATGTTGCGTTCGTGGGCCTTGGTGACCAGGTCCTTGAACTCGTCGAGGGTACCGTACTCGGGCAGGATCGCCCGAAAATCCGAGACGTCGTAGCCGCCGTCCTTGAGGGGCGACGTGAAAAACGGTGGGATCCAGAGCGCGTCGATGCCCAGCCACTGCAGGTAGTCCAGTTTGGAGACCAACCCGGAGATGTCCCCGCTCCCGTCGGCGTTGCTGTCGACGAAGGAACGCACCATGACCTCGTAAAAGACCGCGCGACGGTACCAGAGCGGATCCAGGGCCAAACCGGGCAGTTGGATCGGGGCGGTGAAGCTCACGGCACTCCTTCCGGCCCCGCAGGGCACGCGACTGACGGTGACGGGGATGAACTGATGAGCCTGAGTCTAGGTTCACCGGGCCGCATCTGGTGAGGCAATCTCAGACTGCCCGATAAACTGAGCCGGATGATCGTTTCCTCGCCTTTTGACGCGTCCCTGGCTCGTATGTCCGTGCGAGAAGGGCGCCTAGTCGTGCTCGGCGTACAGACCCGGTTCTGGGACTACGGCCCCGCCGACGCGACGACGACGATCGTGCTGGTGCACGGTTTTCGCGGTGACCACCACGGCCTCGAACCCGTCGTGGCTCAGGACCTCACGGGCATCCGGATGGTGTCGCCCGACCTGCCCGGCTTCGGCGCGTCGGCAGCGTTCGGCGACCGCCCGCACGATATCACGGCATACGCCGGCTGGCTGGGGGCGTTCGTGACCGCCCTCGCCCCGACCGGGCGGGTGGTGCTGCTCGGGCATTCGTTCGGGTCGATCATCGTCTCGGCCGCCGTCGCCGGCGGCTTGCACTGCGATGCGGTGATTCTGGTCAACCCGATCGCCGCGCCCGCGCTGGCCGGGCCCCGGGGCGTGCTGACACGCCTGGCGGTGTTCTACTACTGGGCCGGGGCACGTCTGGGCGACCGGCTCGGCTTCGCGCTGCTGCGCAACCGGGCCATCGTGCGGGTGATGAGCGTGTCGATGGCGAAGACCCGGGATGCGCAGTTGCGGCGCTGGATTCACGCCGAGCACGACCGGTACTTCTCCGCGTTCGCCAGCCGCCAGGTTGTTCTCGAAGCGTTCACGGCATCCGTCAGCAACGATGTCAGTGAGTACGCCGCCGCGGTGACCGTGCCGACACTACTGATCGCGGCGGACCGTGACGACATCACCCCGCTGGCTGCGCAGCACCGCCTTGTGATGGTGTTCCCCCGGGCGGAGCTGACCGTGATCGCCGGCGTGGGGCATCTCATCCACTACGAGAAGCCGGCCGAGGCAGCGGCTGCCGTCGCCCGTTTTCTGGCGGAGCCGACGTGAGCGCCTGGCCTGCGAGCCGGCCCGGCTCTGCCCCGAAGGGCCAGCCCCGCCCGATGCGCGTGGTGGTGGACTGCCGATACACCCGTTTCGACCGGCACGACGGCATCAGCCGCTACACGGCGGGCATCGTCACGGAGCTGGCCAGACTGCACCCGGTGACCATGCTCATCAACGACCGCCGTCAGCTGGCGCTGCTGCCCGCGCTGCCCTGGCAGCGGGTGACTGGACCCACCAGCTGGCGAGAGCCGTTTGTGGCGTTGCAGGTGAACCGGCTGCGCCCCGACGTGGTCTTCAGTCCCATGCAGACGATGGGGTCGTGGGGTCGCGGCTACCGGCTGGTGCTCACCGTGCACGACCTGATTTATTACCGTAACCGCACCCCGCCGCGTAACCTGCCCGCTGCCGTGCGGGTGCTCTGGCGGCTCTATCACCTCAGCTGGGGCCCGCAGCGGTTTCTGCTGAACCGGGCGGATGCCGTGGTGACGGTCTCACAGACAACCCGGGACCTGATCGCGGCGCACCGCCTGACCGAGCGCCCCGTGACCGTGGTCTACAACGCCGCCGACACGGTGCCGACCGATGCGGTGCCGACTGATACGGGGGCACGGCCGGAGGTGCCGGCGCGGCGGCTGGTCTACATGGGATCGTTCATGCCGTACAAGAACGTGGAGACGCTCGTGCGTGCCGCGGGGCTGTTGCCGGGATTCGAACTGCACCTGATGAGCCGGGTCTCTGAGGCCGAGCGCGCCCGGTTGAGTGCCTTGGCACCGACGGCCGTGCTGGTCTTCCAGGACGGTGCCAGCGATGCGGACTACCGAGCGGTGCTCGCCTCGGCGACCGCCCTGGTGAGCGCGTCCTTCGACGAGGGCTTCGGCATTCCCCTGGTCGAGGCGATGAGCCTCGGAGTGCCGGTGGTTGTCAGCGACATTCCCATTTTTCGGGAGATCGGCGGCACGGCCGCGCTGTACGCCGATCCGCGCAGCGCTCGGGCCTTCGCCGACGCCGTGCGAAGTCTGCAGGCGCCGGGGGAGTGGCAGCACCGGTCCGGTCTGGCCCGGCAGGAGGCGGCCCGCTTCACGTGGGCGCAGTCGGCGCGCAGACTCTTGGCCGTGCTGAACGACGAGAACTGAACGACGCGCGTTGAACGACATGCGTTAAAGGGCCACGGGGCGAGACCGCGCAGTGCGGTCTCACCCCGTGGCCGGGTGGTACGCCCGGGGTGGTTAGGTTCTTACTCTTCCAGCTGGGCGT
>JBBQYN010000096.1:0-8742 GCA_038208655.1 Actinomycetales bacterium | reverse complement strand
GCAGCCCTCGGCGCCGCCCGCATGCTGCTGCCCCTCGGCACCGACCTGGCCGGCGGCACCCTGCGCGCGTTCTCGCAGCCCGGCCACGACTCCGTACACGCCACCCCGCTCTGGATCTGCCTGCTGCACGACGCCTGGCGGTGGGGCCTGCCGCCGGCCGCGGTGCGCGACCTGCTGCCCCAACTGAAGCGCTCACTTGAGTGGATGGACGACCTCGGCGATACCCGCAGCGACGGCTTTCTGGAATGCACCGCCCCGCACTGCACCGACCCGGGCTGCACGACCGACCCGGGCTGCGCCGCCGATACCCGCGCCGACGGCACCCACGCTATCGGCCCCCGGGTTCTCGCCCACGTGCAGGGCTACGCCTTCGAGGCGGCCCGACACGGTGCCGACCTGCTCGACCATTTCGGGCAGCCGGGCGGCGACGCGTGGCGCGGGTGGGCATCCGCCCTGCAACGGCGGTTCAGCGCGGCGTTCTGGGTCGATTCCCCGCAGGGCGCGTTCCCGGCCCGCGCGCTCGATGCGGCGACCCGCCCGATCGGCGCGGTGACCAGCGGGCTCGGGCATCTACTCGGCACCGGCCTGCTCAGCATCACGCAAAGCGCGCTGGTGGCCCGGCGCCTCGTCTCCCCCGAGCTGAGCAGCGGCTTCGGGCTGCGCACGCTCGGCACCGACAGTGACGGCTACTGGCCGCTGAGCCGAAACGGCGGCAGCGTGAGCCCCCACGACACCGCCGTCGCCATCGCCGGGCTCACGGCCGGCGGCTTCACGGCCGAAGCCGGCGTGTTGGTCAGCGGTGTGCTGGCGGCGGCCTCACAGTTCGAGTACCGCTTGCCTGAGCGGTATTCCGGCGATGCGGCCCAGAGCCTGGGCCGGCCGGTGCCGCACCCGGCTGCGGCACGGCCGCACGCCCTCTCGGCGGCCGCGGCCGTGTCGGTGCTGGTGAGCGCGCTGGGCCTCTCCGCGGATGCCGACGCCGGCGTTCTCGGAGTCTCCCCCGCCGCCGGAGCGCTTGCGCCGCTGCGCGTCTCCGGCCTCGTCTTCGCCGGGGCGCAGGTAGCGCTCAACATCAACGAGGACGGAGAGGTATCGGCCGCCTCCGGCGCCGCCATCGAGGTGAGCTGAGCCCGGGTGTCGGAACCGGGCCGTAGGGTGGGGCACGCCCGGACACCATAATCACCGTGCACGACAGGATCGGTGACCAGATGATGGGACCCCACCACGCCATGACGGGCGCGGCCGCGTGGATCGCCGTGACCGCCACGGCCGGGCACGGCCTCGGCCTGTACCCCGTCACGCCGATGGGCACCCTGACCGGAGCGCTGCTCTGCGCCGGCGCGGCGCTGCTGGCCGATGCCGACCACACGTCCGCCACGATTTCCCGCTCCATCCCGGTGCTCGGCCGTCTGGTGACGGCCGGGCTGTCCCGGGCCAGCGGCGGTCACCGCAAGGGCCTGCATTCCCTGCTGGCCGTGCTCTGCGCCTGGCTGCTGGCCACGGGCCTGAGCCGGCTGATCTGGAGCCCGGGCTGGTGGCCGGAACCCATCATCGTGGGCGTCGCCGTCATGAGCGCCGTCTCGATCACCTTCGCCGCCAAAGCCCTCGGCCTGGCCCGCGGCTCGTGGGCCCTGGCGTGGCTGATCGGCATTGCGCTGGCCGGGGTGATCACGCTGTATGCGCCCGGCCAGCAGGACTGGTTCGTGGTGTGCTTCACGCTCGGGTACGCCATGCATCTGGTCGGCGACCTGCTCACCACCCGCGGCCTCCCCTTGTTCTGGCCGATCATGCCCCGCCCGCCCCGGGCCTGGGCCCGCATCGCCCCGCTCGAAGCCATCTGGACCACGGGCGGCTACGTGGCCCTGCCCGTGCTCGGCAACGCCGGGTCCATTCGGGAATGGCTGCTGCTTATTCCGGTGACGGCATACGTGGGTTACGGCGTTCTGTACGCGGTGCTCGATGAGGCCGGTGCCAACCTCGCCGGGCTGGGCGGCTGACCGCCGCCGCTCTTGACAGGCCCACCCCGGGGCCCCGTCCTCCCGGTCAAATCTGCACGACGGGTGTCGTGTCGGTGGTGGAGGGTACGGTGAACCGCCCGGACGGTACCAGCCGCGCACGACCGACAGGTGCGCGACAGGAACGGTGACGGGCATGATGGGACCGCATCATGCCATGACCGGCGCCGCCGCTTGGATCGCCGTGACGGCGACCGCCGGTCACGGCCTGGCTCTGTTCCCGGTCACTCCGCTGGGCACCCTGTCGGGCGCGCTGCTCTGTGCCGGGGCGGCCCTGCTGCCCGACGCGGACCATCCGTCGGCCACCGTCTCGCAGTCCGTTCCGGTGGTCGGCCGGCTGGTCACCACGGGCATTTCCCGCGTCTCGGGCGGGCACCGGCACGGGCTGCACTCGGTGCTGGCCGTGTACTGCGCCTGGCTGATCGCCTCGGGCCTCACCCAGCTGGCCTGGAGCCCGGCGTGGTGGCCCGAACCCCTCGGCATCGGCGTGGCGGTGATGAGCGCCGCGATCATCGCCTTCGCCGCCAAGGCCCTGAACATCACCCGGGGTTCCTGGGGCGCGGCCTGGCTCATCGGCGCGGGCCTGGCCACGCTGATTACCCTCTACGCCCCGGAACAGCAGGACTGGTTCGTGGTGTGCTTCACCCTCGGCTATGCCGTGCACCTGCTCGGCGACCTGGTCACGGCCGGCGGACTGCCGCTGTTTTGGCCGTGGGTGCTGCCGCCGCCCAAAATCTGGAGCCGGGCGCCCGAGCTGAACGCCCTGTGGACCCGCGGCGGCAACTTCGCCCTGCCGATGCTCGGGACATCCGGGTCGCTGCGGGAATGGCTGCTGCTTATTCCGGTGACGGCATATGTGGGCTACGGAGTGTTCTACGCGTCCCTCGACGCGGCCGGGGTGAGCCTGGAGCTGGTGCGACGCTAGCGCGCTCCGGGGCACGGCCAGTGCGCGTACAGGCAGCCCGCCTACGCTGGAGCCATGACCGATCTCGCCGCCACCATCCCACCCGAATCCCGCATCACCATGTACGGCGCGGAATGGTGCGGCGACTGCCGCCGGTCCAAGAAGCTGCTCGACACCCTCGGCGTGGACTACGACTACGTTGACCTGCTCCTGGTTGACGACGGCGCCGACCGGGCCAAGGCCATCAGCGGCCGCACCCAGATTCCCGTGATCGCCTTCCCCGACGACACCCACGTCGTGGAGCCGAGCGACGCGGTGCTGCACGCCAAGCTCACGGCGCTGGGCAGCATCCGCTCGTAACACCCGCGCTGTTCTGCGGAAACGACATCGGGCTGGTAATGTCTGCCTCATCAGCAGAATAGGGGCCACCATGGCGCGCAAGTCGTACACCGTTGACCAGAGCATCGCGCGGCTGCGCACCTACAACATCGTCGCCGGTGTACTGCACCTGGTGCAGGCCATCGGCTTCGCCGTGGTGCTCACCCGGCTCAGCGAGCAGGTCACCTTTGCGGTCACCGCGGACTACCTCGCCGGCCCTCCCGGCGTGCCGATCGCGCCCGAACGCGTGGTGCTCTTCGACATCAACGTGGGCATCGGCGTCGTCGCGTTCCTCGCCCTGTCGGCGCTGTTCCACTTTCTCATCTCCAGCCCCGCGTTCTTCGGCCGCTATTCCACCGGGTTGAAGAACCAGCACAACTACTTTCGCTGGGTGGAATACTCGCTCAGCTCGTCGATCATGATCTGGCTGATCGCCCAAATCACGGGCATCACGGATGTTGCGGCGCTGTTTTCCATCTTCGGCCTCAACGCCGCGATGATTCTGTTCGGGGCGCTGCAGGAAAAGTACGAAACGCCCGGCAACAAGCGCTTCACGCCGTTCGTGTTCGGCTGCATGGCCGGATCGGTGCCGTGGATCGTGATTCTGATCTACTTCTTCGCGCCCGGGTCGACCAGCGAGGTGGGCCCGCCCGGTTTTGTGTACGGCATCATCATTTCGTTGTTCCTGTTCTTCAACACCTTCGCCGTGAATCAGGTGTTGCAGTACAAGCAGATCGGCGGTTGGAAGGACTACCTCCGCGGCGAGCGTGCGTACATCACGCTGAGCCTCGTGGCCAAGACCGCCCTGGCCTGGCAGGTCTTCTCCGGCGCGATCATTCCCGCGATCGCCGGCTAGCGCGGGCTAGTACCGGTTCGGCAGCGCCCGGCACGCCCCGCCTACTGGGGCGGCGGGGTGCGGCGCAGCGAGGGCAGGCCCGGGCCGAACATCGGCCGCACCCCCCAGGTCGCGGGGTTGTCGATGTGCGCGGCCAGGTCCATCCGTTCGCTGGGCCGCAGCACGGTGGGCAGTGCGGTGAGCCAGGCCGTGAGGTCGACGGCGGTGAGCACGGTCACCGGGGAGGTCCGGTTGCGGCGGGTGAGCACGCGCACACCCTCGAGCACCAGCACGGGCCGCACCGGCGTGCGCAGGGCGAAACGAGCCCGCAGCCGGTCGGTCACCTGCTCGGCGTCGAGTTCCGCGCCCTGCAGGTACCGGGTGCGACGCCCGCCCACGATCAGACTGCGTTTGTCGACCCAGGCCCATTCGCCGGGGTGACGGTGCACGGTAACGGTGAAGACACCGGCGCGGCCCACGACGAGGTGCACGCCGGGAAGCGGCTCGAACGCCGCGAAGTGCGCCGGCAGCTCGGGCAGTTGCGGTGCGACGAGCGCGAGGGAAGGGCCGAATTCGGCGGCCAGCCGCGTCGCAGCGTCGGAGGCGGGCGGTGAACCGCGGCGCCGCCGAGTGGGAAGGGGGTGAGTCATGATCTACTCCTCGCCGGGTTTCGTATCCTCTCAGCAGAGTGCTGAAAAGTAGAGCCCCAGAACAGGTGTGGCCAACGAACGCGGAACCAAACGGCTACCGGCCGATAGCCGGTACCGTCCTGCCGAAGCAGGCTCTGGTGCGATCATGACAGGGCTGCGGGGTAGAACGGCAGAATTTACGAATCATTTGTCAAAGCTTAATAATTCGTCTGCCGCGCGTCGTGGCCCGCCACGGGGGCGCGCAGCAAATGCTGAGCCCGGGGCCACTGCATCCGTTTCGACCCACGCACCCGCGACCCGTTTCTATAGCAATACAAAACACCCTAGTCTGGGGGGTAGCGGGGTTCGCACCGTGCGAACTCTCTGAGAGCGCCCCTGAGAGGCACATCACCATGAGCACGAAGCACACATCCACCCGCGCCGGCCTGCTGGCCGTTGTTCTGGCCGTCACCGTGGCCGGAGTGGGCGCTGTCGGCCTCGCCGGCGCATCCGCTGACGTCATGCCGCAGGCTCCCGTGAACCTGGGTTCGACCGAAACGTTCTCGATTCTGTCCAAGAGCGGCGTGACCGACGTGCGGCTGTCCGACGTCACCGGCAACGTGGGCACCAGCCCCATCACCGGCGCGGCTATGCACATCGGCTGCGACGAGGTCACCGGAACCATCTTCACCGTTGACGCCGCCGGCCCCGAGTGCAGCGTCATCGACGCGACCTCCCTCACCGAGGCCGTGGGCGACATGGGCATCGCCTACCGCGACGCCGCCGGGCGCACCAACCCCGACTACGTGAACCTGGGCGCCGGCGAAATCGGCGGCCTCACCCTCACCGCCGGACTGTACAAGTACAGCACCGACCTGAATATCTCGACCGACGTCACCCTGACCGGCGACGTCGACGACGTCTTCATCTTCCAGATCTCCGGAGACCTCGTTCAGGCCTCGGCCAAGTCCGTCATTCTCGCCGGCGACCTGCAGGCCCAAAACGTGTTCTGGCAGGTGGCCGGCTCGGCCGCCATCGGCACCACGGCGCACATGCAGGGCACCATCATCACCGAAAAGCACATCGCCATGAAGACGGGCTCCTCGATCGACGGACGCCTGCTTGCCCACACGGCGGTCACCCTTGAGAGCACCACGGTCACCCTGCCCTCTGAGTAGCCCTGGGCACAGCACCCACCCCACCCACCCCCGCGAGACGACACGTTTCGCCCCTTTTTCAGCTCAGAAGAGGGCGAAACGTGTCGTCTCGCGGGCGCACCACGAGGGCGCCCACGCCCTAGCCTGATCCGGCGGCCCCGCCCCGAATGAGGGAGCGCGCCTTTTTGTTGCACCACGATATATTGAGCTGTCGCGGCCCGTGCGGCCGAAGGAGCCCCATGACTGTCCGCCAATCTCTGCGCCTGCCCCACCTTCCCGTGATCACCTGGGTGGGGATCGGGCTGACACTGTTCCTCCTGCTGCTCGGGGCGTCGTCCGGCGTGGGCGGGGTGCTGCTCATGGCAGGGCTGATCGGCTTCTTCACGGCGGTGTACGCGCTGGTCACCGGGCGTCGGTCGTGGGCACTGATCCCGTCGCGCAAGACGGCGGCCGCCGTGTTGGCCGGCGCGGTCGTGGTGTTCGTCGTGAGCGTCTCGGTGTCTCCGGCGCCGGCAGATGCAGACCTGGCCGGCAGCGCGGCATCCGCTTCGAGCAGCCCCACCCCAACCGCCACGCGAACACCAACTCCCACGCCGACGCCCACGGCGCCGGCGTTCACCGAGGAATCTCCGGTCGATCCGAACCAGAGCACTCCGGCAGAGGATGCCGCCACCATTGTTCTGGCCGACAGTTCGGCCACCGACACCACGGCTGTGGCCCTGCTGGCGACGTTGCCCATGAAGGGCCGCGCGCCGCAGACCGGCTATGACCGCACCGGCAGTTTCGGCACGGCCTGGCTCGACGTGGATCAGAACGGATGCGACACCCGCAACGACATTCTCGCCCGTGACCTCACCACGATCGTGAAGTCCGGCGAGTGCCGCGTGATGACGGGCACGCTGGTGGGCCCATACACCGGCAAGACGATCACCTTCGTGCGCGGCCAAGGCACCTCGTCACTCGTGCAGATCGACCATGTCGTGGCGCTCTCGAACGCCTGGCAGACCGGAGGCCAGCAGCTCTCGCAGGCCCAACGGGTGTCGCTGGCCAACGATCCGCTGAACCTGCTGGCCGTGGACGGGCGCACCAACTCGAGCAAGGGTGCCGGTGACACCGCCACCTGGCTGCCGCCCCAGAACACGTTCCGGTGCGCGTACGTGGCCCGGCAGATTTCCGTGAAGGCGACGTACGGCCTCTGGGTGACGGCGCCCGAACACGCCGCGATGACGCGTATTCTCGCGGGCTGCCCAGATGAACGCGCCGTCACCTCCGGATTCGCTCCGGCCCCGATCGTGGTCGTGCCCGAACCCGTGGCGGTTGCGCCCGAACCGGTAGCGGTCGCGCCGGCTCCCGTGGCAGTTGCGCCGGTTCCCGTGGCGCCCGCGCCGGTTGCCCCCGCTCCCGTCGCGCCTGCTCCGGTCGCCCCCGCGCCGGAGGCCTACTACAAGAACTGCGATGCCGCCCGGGCTGCCGGCGGGGCACCCGTCCACGTGGGCCAAGCGGGCTACGGGCGTCACCTCGACCGCGACGGCGACGGAGTCGGCTGCGAGTAGCGCCCCTGCCCCTCCCTCTCGCGCGGGTGCTGTGCTACAGCAGCGGAAGAGTGATCTTGGTGGGCATGATCGTGAGCACCAGCACCACGAGGGCGCCGAAGAAAGGGATCAGCAGCAGCAGCATCAGCGCCCAGTGAAACCCACCGTCGCGCAGCCGCCGTACCGTCACGGCGAGGGTGGGAACCAGCGTCGCGATCGCCCATAGCCCGCTGAGCACGCCGGTGTCGCCGCTGCCGCCCATCTGGCCGTCCAGAAAACTGAGGATCAGGCTCGCGGCGGCGGTGAAGAGAATCCACCACCAGTACTCCGATCGGGGCGCGGTGCCGCGAAACTGGGCGTAGTTCTTGAACACGTGCTGGATGGCCTGGCCGAAAGACATGGTTCCTCAATTTCACAAGTGCTGCGGAGTCCCGGTTGAAAGCCGTCGTACGAGCCTAAGCGCCCGAGCCGATCGGCCCACCCCACCCTGCGCCCTGCGAGAATGGACGCACTATGAAGACCCTTCTCAACATCATCTGGCTCGTGCTCTCGGGCGTCTGGCTGTTCCTCGGCTACATGTTCGCTGCCCTGATCATGTTCGTGCTCATCGTCACCATCCCGTGGGGCATCGCGGCGGCGCGCATTGGTGTCTACGCGCTTTGGCCGTTCGGCAAGACCGTGGTCGACACCCCGACCGCCGGCGTCGGATCCCTGCTCGGCAACGTGATCTGGGTCGTGCTGGCCGGCTGGTGGATCGCCCTCGAGCACCTGCTCGCGGGCATCGCCCTGTGCATCACCATCATCGGCATTCCGTTCGGCATCGCCAACTTCAAGCTGATCCCCGTGGCGCTGCTGCCGCTCGGCAAGAAGATCGTCGATATTTCCTGATTGCCGCCGCAGCCACGCGGCCCGCAGCTCCCGTTTGAGCACCGTGCCGTTCTCGTCCGCGCCCGGTGGCCCGCCGGGACTCCGGGAGGATCGCATGTGCCCGGGCCGCACGGTCGTCCTAGGCCAGCACTGCATCGACCCGCGAGTTGTGCCCACCTCGCAGGCATAGGCGAGAGGGACATGCGACCGACCTTGTGAGCCGACAGTTCACCTCTTCTGCTTCAGACGCTGACCGGTCGGTTCGCTCGGTGTGTCTGGGCGGGCCGCCAGGTCTGGCTCGGGTCCGCCCACACCGGGCCGCGGACCATCGGTCTGCCTTTGTTCATCATGATCTGCCAGCCGGACTGTTCGATCTCCGCATGGTGTCGCCGGCACAGGCACACGCCGTTGTCGATCTCGGTGTG
>JBBQYN010000095.1:0-8772 GCA_038208655.1 Actinomycetales bacterium | reverse complement strand
TACGGCATCCGTCGCCTGCTGCTCGGCGTGGTCAGCCATTCGATCGTGCTCAACATTCAGTCCCCGACCGTCGTGATCAATTCCGGCACCGACAGCTGAGCACCGACAGCTGACCGCCGGCGTCGCTCCCCCACCACTCGGGGGGTGTGCACGGCGCGGTTAGAATTTGGCTATGACACACCCCGGCACCCTGCGCCCCCGATCGACGGCCGGATCCCGGCGGCGGCCGCTGATCATCGGGTCTCTGGTCACGGTCATGGTGCTCGTGATCGGGGCGGGCGTGGCCGCGCTGTCGTTGACGCTCGCGCAGCCGGTGGTCGAGCCGGGAGCGACGGCATCCGTTGCCGTGGACAACGCCGATTTCGACCCCGGCACCCTCATCAGCGACTACAACTTCTTCAACGCCGACGCCCTGAGCGAGTCGGGGGTGCAGGATTTTCTGGAAGGTCGGGACTGCCGACCGCGGGATGATTCCCCATGCCTGTGGGAGTACCGCGAGACCACGGTGACCCAGGCGGCCGTGAGCGATGAGCACTGCGACACTTATGTCGGTGGCGAGCGCCAGCACGCGAGCACGATCATCTACGACGTGGCGCAGGCCTGCGGCGTCTCCCCCAAGGTGCTGTTGGTGCTGCTGCAGAAGGAGCAGTCTCTGCTCACCGCGCCGAACGAGTCCGGGTATCAGCGCGCCACCCGCTATGCCTGCCCCGACACCGCCGACTGCGACACCGACTATCTCGGCTTCTTCAACCAGGTGTACAACGCGGCCTGGCAGTTTCGGCAGTACACCCAGGAACCTGACCGGGCCTACTTCGTGGGCACCGTGCGGGTGGGGTTCTTCCCCGACGAGGCCTGCGGGTCAATGCCGGTGAACATCACCAATCAGGCCACCGCGAACCTGTACAACTACACGCCGTACCAGCCGTCTGCCGGGGCGTTGGCGGAGGACGCCGCGGATGCCTGCGCGACGTATGGCAACCTCAACTTCTGGAAGTTCTACACGCAGTGGTTCGGCGACCCCGACACGGAACGGTACCCGGCTTTCTTCGACCCGTGCCTGAACCTCGTGGGCGGGCAGCCCTGCCGCGCGGCCACCCTGTTCGGGTAGCGCCGGTCCGGTTCTAGGAACGTTCGTACACCCACGGCAACGCGCCGATCGCAAGCCGGTGCCGCCCACCCGCGTCGCCTCTGCGCGCGTCGTCGGTGAAAGCCACGTCACCCTCCCAGAACACGGTCACGCCCGCACCCGTGCCGCGCATGCGGGCGGTGAACAGCTCCGGCAGCTGCGCTCGCTGCGTGGCCAGAATCTCCTTGACCGAGGAATGTCCGACCAGGCCGTGCAGGGTCACCCAGGTCGGCGAGACCAGGGTGAGCGCCCCGGTCGCGTGGCGGTGCAGGGCCTCGACCGGGGGCATCCATTCGGCATCGACGCATTCGTCAGGGGCCAGCACCAGCGTGCCGCCGGGGGCGCGGGCCAGAAAGAACCAGGTGAGCATGCGCTTGGGGATGCCTTCCGGCGGCACCCAGCACGACATGGGCACGAGGTCGCCGGCGCGCACCCGCAGCCCGGTTTCTTCCCGCACCTCACGTACCGCGGCCCGTCGCACGCCCGGTTCTTCCAAGCCGGGTGCGTCACCATCACGGTCTTCCGGGTCGACCGCGCCGCCCGGAAACACCCAGGCTCCGGCGAACGACCCGCGGTGCCGGGGCCGCTCCAGCAGCAGCACCTCGGGGCCGGCCGCACCGTCACGCAGCAGCACCACCGTGGCGGCCACGCCCATCACGGTCGGGGCCGTGCCCGCCGTCTCGCCCTCATGCACCATGCTGTCGCTCCATCGCGTTGCCGTGCTTCACCTTACTGCGCGCCCCCGGTAGGCTTCGGGCATGGTCGACGACGGCATCCGCTCACCCCTCGCCGCACCGGAACGCAGCAGCCGGCTTACGCGCCGACTGCTCGCGCCGAACCCCGGCCCGATGACCCTCAACGGCACGAACAGCTACCTGCTGGCCGAGCCCGGTCACGCGGATGTCGTGATCGTCGACCCGGGCCCGCTCGACGAGCGCCACCTCGGCACGCTCGCGCGGGCCGGCCGCGTGGCCCTGATCATCGTGACGCACCAGCATGCAGACCACACCGCCGGCAGCGCCCGGCTCGCCGAGCTCACCGGCGCTCCGGTGCGGGCGCTCGACGCCGCGCATTGCATTGCGGGCGCGCCCCTCGTCGATGGCGAGTTGCTCGACACGGCCGGGGTTCGTGTGCGCATCGTGGCGACGCCCGGGCACACCGCCGACTCGATCTGCGTGCACCTGCCCGATGACGGGGTAGCCGAGTCATATGGCGCTGCCCGGGGTGCCGGGTCGGCCGGGTCAGCCGGGTCGGTGCTGACCGGCGATACAATTCTCGGCTCGGGGAGCACGGTCATCGGCCATCCCGACGGCACCCTGCACGACTATCTGAGCTCGCTCGCCACCCTGCAGGCGATCGGACCGGCCACGGTGCTGCCCGGCCACGGCCCCACCGGCGCGGAGCTTGACGCAGTGTGCGCAGAGTACCTGCGGCACCGGCACGACCGGCTCCGCCAGGTGCGTGAGGCGCTGCAGGAGCTGGGGCCGCTGGCCAGCGCGGCGCAGGTCACCGACCGGGTGTACGCCCAGGCGGATGCCCGGGTGCGGGTGGCCGCCGAGGCATCCGTTCGCGCGCAGCTCGCCTACCTCGCCCGCACCCTGGGCTGACCGCCTCCGCTCGGGCAGCTGTCAGCGGACGACACCCAGCCTGCTCCGACCCGCCACACGTAACGTAGTCAGGTAGGCAATAGAAAGGCTCCACCACCGTGATACCGCACGCAGCATCATCCGTGTCCCCCCGCACTCCCGGCCGGGCGCTCGTCGTCGGAGCCACCGGCATCGCCGGCCAAACCGTGAGCCGCCAGCTCGTGGAGCAGGGCTGGGACGTCTACGGGCTGGCCCGCGGCACCCAGTTCAGCGTTCCCGGCGTGACCCCGGTCACCGCCGACCTGCTCGACCCGGCTTCGCTCAGCGCGGCGCTGGCCGGCACCCGCCCCGAGATCGTGATCTTCACCGCCTGGATGAAGCGCGACACCGAGGCCGAGAACATCACGGTGAACAGCGCCATTCTGAGCAACCTGTTCACCGCGCTGGCCCCCGAGAAGTCGGTGCGGCACGTCGCCTTGATGACCGGCCTGAAGCACTACCTGGGCCCGTTCGACGAATACGGCACCGGGAAGGTCACCGAGACCCCGTTCCACGAAGACGCTCCGCGGCTGCCGGCACCGAACTTCTACTACGCGCAGGAAGACGTCTTGTTCGAGGCCGCCGCGCGGGACGAGTTCACCTGGAGCGTGCACCGCGCCCACACGGTGTTCGGGTTCGCTGTCGGGAACGCCATGAACATGGTGCTCACCCTGTCGGTGTACGCCGCGCTCTGCAAGGAACTCGACCAGCCGTTCGTCTTCCCCGGCTCCGAAACCCAATGGAACGGGGTGACCGACGTCACCGACGCCGAGCTGCTCGGCGAACAGCTGATCTGGGCCAGCACCTCACCGCAGGGCGAGAACGAAGCGTTCAACATCGCCAACGGCGACGTCTTTCGCTGGCGCTCGCTCTGGCCGCGCATCGCGGAGCACTTCGGCGTGGCCTGGGAAGGCTTCGACACCACCCCGCGACCGCTCGCCGAGCGCATGCAGGACTCGGGCGACGCCTGGGCTGCCCTCGCCGATCGGCAGGGCCTGGCCGAGCACGACATCACCCGCCTGGTCTCGTGGTGGCACAGTGACGGTGACCTCGGACGCAACATTGAGTGCTTCACCGACATGAACAAGAGCCGCGCTGCGGGCTTCCTCAAGTTTCGATCCACTCCCGACAGCTTCTTCGACAAGGTCGAACGCTACCGGGCCGCCGGCATCCTGCCCCGCTAAACCTTCGCAACATCCCCCGCGAGACGACACGTTTCGCCCCTTTTGCCCGGGACAAAGGGGCGAAACGTGTCGTCTCGCGGGGGCAGTCTCTGGCGCGACCCGGGGCGCTCACGCGATACTGGAAGCATGGCCGAGAATAAAACCCAGCCGACGGATGAGTCCGTCACCGCGTTCCTGGACGCGGCCACGCCCGCCCGCCGCCGTGCCGACGGCCAGGCGCTCGACGCGATCTTCCGCGAGGTGACCGGCGTCGACCCCGTTCTGTGGGGCCCGTCGATCGTGGGGTACGGAACGTTCCGCTATGTGTCCCCCGCGAACCCGCGCACGCACGGCGACTGGATGAAGACCGGGTTCTCGCCGCGCAAGGCGCAGCTCTCCCTCTACGGTCTCAAGGACCTTCCCGAGGGAGCCGCGCTGCTGCCGAAGCTCGGCAGCTACACCGAGGGGGCTGGCTGCGTCTACGTGAAGACCCTCGACGACATCGACCTCAACGTGCTGCGCCAGCTCATCGCGATCGCCTCAGCGCGCGACAAATAACCCCACGAGACGACACGTTTCGCCCCTAAAAACGGGGGCAAAAGGGGCAAAACGTGTCGTCTCGGCGCGCTGGGCGGGCCAGCAGGGGTGCCAGAGTGTGGGGCTAGAAGTCCCAGTCGTCGTCTTCGGTGTTCACGGCCTTGCCGATCACGTACGAGGAACCCGACCCGGAGAAGAAGTCGTGGTTCTCGTCGGCGTTGGGCGAGAGCGCCGACAGGATCGCCGGGTTCACGTCGCAGACGTCCTTGGGGAAGATGGCCTCGAAGCCGAGGTTCATCAGCGCCTTGTTGGCGTTGTAGTGCAGGAACTTCTTCACGTCTTCGGTCAGGCCGAGCTCGTCGTAGAGGTCCTGTGTGTACTGCACCTCGTTCTCGTACAGCTCGAAAACCAGGTTGAACGCGTAGTCCTTGATCTCGTCGCGGCGTTCCTGCGTCGCCTGCTCCATGCCCTTTTGGAACTTGTAGCCGATGTAGTAACCGTGCACGGCTTCGTCCCGAATGATCAGACGGATGAGGTCGGCCGTGTTGGTCATGCGGGCCCGGCTGGAGAACCACATCGGCAGGTAGAAGCCCGAGTAGAACAGGAACGACTCCAGCAGCACGGAGGCGACCTTGCGCTTGAGCGGGTCGTCGCCCTGGTAGTAATCCATCACGATCTGCGCCTTGCGCTGCAGGTTCTCGTTCTCCGTCGACCAGCGGAACGCCTCGTCGATGTCCTTGGTGTTGCTCAGGGTGGAGAAGATCGACGAGTAGCTCTTGGCGTGCACCGACTCCATGAACGCGATGTTCGTGTAGACGGCTTCCTCGTGCGGGGTGATCGAGTCGGGAATGAGCGACACGGCGCCCACGGTGCCCTGGATCGTGTCGAGCAGGGTCAGCCCGGTGAACACCCGCAGGGTGAGCTGCTGCTCCACCGGGGTGAGCTGGTTCCACGACTGGATGTCGTTGCTCAGCGGGATCTTCTCGGGCAGCCAGAAGTTGTTGGTCAACCGGTTCCAGACGTCGACGTCTTTATCGTCTTCGATCTTGTTCCAGTTGATCGCATCCACGTGGGAGATCAGCTTCAGGCGGGGGCTACTCATGATTCATCCTTCTTCGATCCGGTGATGTTCAGAGAACTTACAACGCGCACGAGACGCACCCCTCGATCTCGGTGCCTTCCAGGGCCATCTGGCGCAGACGAATGTAGTAGATCGTCTTGATGCCCTTTTTCCAGGCGTAGATCTGGGCCTTGTTGATGTCGCGGGTCGTGGCGGTGTCCTTGAAGAACAGGGTCAGCGAGAGACCCTGGTCCACGTGCTGGGTGGCTGCGGCGTACACGTCGATGATCTTCTCGGCGCCGATTTCGTAGGCGTCCTGGTAGAACTCGGTGTTGTCGTTCGTCATGAACGGTGCCGGGTAGTACACGCGGCCCAGCTTGCCTTCCTTGCGAATCTCAATCTTCGCCGCGATCGGGTGAATCGATGCGGTGGAGTTGTTGATGTACGAGATCGACCCGGTCGGCGGCACGGCCTGCAGGTTCTGGTTGTACAGACCCTTCGCCATAACGGATGCCTTCAGCTCAGCCCAGTCCGCCTGCGTGGGAATCTGCACGCCCGCCTGGGTGAACAGCTCGGCGCCGCGCTCGGTGACGGGAGCCCAGACCTGCTCGGTGTACTTGTCGAAGAACGTGCCGGAGGCGTACGCGGAGTCCGCGAAGCCTTCGAACGAACGGCCGCGCTCGATGGCGATCGCGTTGGAGGCCTGCAGGGCGTGGAACAACACCGTGTAGAAGTAGATGTTGGTGAAGTCGATGCTCACGTCGCTGCCGTAGTAGATGCGCTCACGAGCAAGGTAGCCGTGCAGGTTCATCTGGCCCAGGCCGATGGCATGCGAACGGTCGTTGCCGTCTTCGATCGAGCGAACGGATGAGATGTGGCTCTGCTCCGACACCGCGTTCAGACCGCGAATGGCCGTGTCGACGGTGCGGCCCAGGTTGCCGGAATCCATCGCGAGGGCGATGTTCATCGAGCCGAGGTTGCAGGAGATGTCCTTGCCGATCTCGTTGTACGAGAGGTCCTCGTTGTACGTGGTCGGGGTGTTCACCTGCAGAATCTCCGAGCAGAGGTTCGACATGTTGATGCGGCCCTTGATCGGGTTGGCCGCGTTCACGGTGTCCTCGAACATGATGTACGGGTAACCGGACTCGAACTGGATCTCCGCGAGGGTCTGGAAGAAGTCGCGGGCCTTCATCTTGGACTTCTTGATTCGAGAGTCGTTGACCATCTCGTGGTACTTCTCGGTGACGGAGATGTCGGCGAACGGCATCCCGTAGATGCGTTCCACATCGAACGGGGAGAACAGGTACATCGGCTCGCCGGTCTTGGCCAGCTCGAAGGTGATGTCGGGGATGACGACGCCGAGGGACAGCGTCTTGATGCGCACCTTCTCGTCGGCGTTCTCACGCTTGGTGTCGAGAAAACGCATGATGTCGGGGTGGTGCGCGTGCAGGTACACCGCTCCGGCGCCCTGACGGGCCCCGAGCTGGTTGGCGTAGCTAAAGGAGTCTTCGAGCAGCTTCATGACGGGGATGATGCCGCTGGACTGGTTCTCGATCTGCTTGATCGGGGCGCCGGCCTCACGGATGTTGGAGAGCAGCAGCGCCACGCCGCCGCCGCGCTTGGACAACTGCAGCGAGGAGTTAATGCCGCGGGAGATGGACTCCATGTTGTCTTCGATGCGCAGCAGGAAGCAGGAGACGAGTTCGCCGCGCTGGGCCTTGCCGGAGTTGAGGAAGGTGGGGGTGGCGGGCTGGAAGCGGCCGGCCACGATCTCTTCGACCAGGGCCACGGCCAGCTTCTCGTCACCCTGGGCCAGGCCAAGGGCGCTCATCACGACGCGGTCTTCGAAACGCTCCAGGTAACGCTTTCCGTCGAAGGTCTTCAGCGTGTATGAGGTGTAGTACTTGAACGCACCGAGGAAGGTCTGAAAGCGGAACTTCTTCGAGTAGGCGAGGTCGTTCAGGCTCGTGATGAACTCAAACGAATACATGTCGAGCACGGCCTGCTCGTAGTACTCGTGCTCCACGAGGTAGTCGAGCCGCTCGCGCAGGGAGTGGAAGAAGACCGTGTTCTGGTTCACGTGCTGCAGGAAGAACTCCCGGGCGGCGTCCTTGTCCTTGTCGAACTGGATCTCCCCGCTGGGCCCGTACAGGTTGAGCATGGCGTTGAGGGAGTGGTAATCCATCCCCTGACCGGCCGGTGCCTCGTAGGGGGTGGTCCTTACGGCTGTCGTGTCCAAAATGCGTCCAATCCGTCGTGGACGATGCGTACATCATCCGGTGTTCCAAATACTTCAATGCGATACAGGTGCGGCACGCCACACTTCTGGGCGATGATGTCACCGGCCAGGCAGTATGCCTCACCGAAATTTGTGTTGCCCGTGCCGATCACGCCACGGATCAGAGAGCGATTGTGCGTGTCGTTGAGAAATTTGATGACCTGCTTGGGAACCGCGCCACCGTCGACGCCGCCGCCATAGGTGGGCAGGCACAAAACGTAGGGATCAGTCACCACGAGGGGCTCGTCGTGGGGGTGCAGGGGGATACGCAGCGCGGGGCGGCCGAGCTTCTCAATGAAACGGGCCGTGTTACCCGAGACGCTGGAGAAGTAGACCAAGTCTGCCATCGCGGTCGTCAGGCCCGCCCCTAAGCGAGTCGGGCGGCGAGCTCGTTGATCTTGTCGGGACGAAAGCCCGACCAGTGGTCTTCGTCGGTAATCACGACAGGCGCCTGCAGGTAGCCGAGCGCCTTCACGGCCTCGAGAGCGTTCTCATCCACCGACAGGTCCAGAATCTTGTACTCGATACCCTTGTTGTCCAGGGCGCGGTAGGTGGCGTTGCACTGCACGCAGGAGGGTTTCGTGTAGACCGTGATTGCCATGGGGATGGCCCTTCTCTCAAGATTTGTCGGTGTCGATGTGTCGTTCCTCAGGTGGAGCAGATGCTGTGGATCTGGCGTTCCTGGCGACGAAGCTGTCTGCGGGGCTGTTGCGCCCTGCTGGACTCTCAATACTACATGTAGTGATTGCGATTCGGAATGGCCACTACATGCGGTAGTTACAATTATGTAGTTATCCACCGACATCACGGAGTTCTGCACAGGTCGGCGGCCAAACCGCCGCCTGATTCCGCGGGTTGTTGCTACTTATACACAACCCGCGCAGACCGCAGAATGTTCCCTGTGGAAACACGTCGCGGCGTGTCGCGGGCGGGCATGCAGAAGGCCGGAACGGTATCCGTTCCGGCCTTCTGATCGTTATGGT
>JBBQYN010000094.1:0-8832 GCA_038208655.1 Actinomycetales bacterium | reverse complement strand
GCGGGCCTCGGCGAAGGAGACGAGGGTGACGGCCGTGATGAGGTCGAGTTTGTCGGTGCAGCCCAGTTTGTGGGCGAGAGTCTCGTCAGAGCCGCGCTCGGCACGCTGGCCGACATCCGTCGTGGAGGAGACCCGGGCGGCATCAAAAGCACGGCCGCCGTGTTCCAGCAGCATCATGGTGTCGATGGCATCGGCGTCATCGAGCAGCGGGATGTTCACCGCGTGCAGAGCCTCCGTGACGTGCTCGACGGCCTCGCGGAGCCGCTCAACAGGGGTGAGGTCGGGAACTCTGATGCCCGACGAGATTGTCTGTGACATGCCCCAATTTTATCGAAACGGCGAGGTTTCCTCGGGGCGGGGAAGCGATCTGGGGAGAACGTCCTCGACGCTACAGCCTGTGCACACTCGAGTCTGAAGGCCGCCTCACCGGCTCTGCTCAGAATGTGCCCGCCTAGGCCGCACGGGAGAGAGCGGCGGGCACGCGAAAGGGCCCCGGCGGATGCCGGGGCCCTTCGTCGTGCGGTTCGGCCGTATTAGTTGATGCGGCTGAAGGTGTTGTCCTCGTTGAACTCGTAGATGCCGATGGTGGCTTCGGTCGGGTCTCCGTTCTCGTCGAACGTCACCGGACCGGAGAAACCGTCGTAGTCGACCTGGTCGCCGGCAGTGAGCGCCGCGGCGGCAGACGCGAAGTCTTCCACCTTGGTGCCATCTCCGGCGCCACCAGAGACCTGGCGCAGGTACGAGGCGATCGACTCACCCGACGTGTCGTTGCCCGCGTAGGCGGCCAGCGCGATAAGCATCACAGCGTCGTAGGACTCGGCCGCGTAGCTGTACTCGGTCAGCGAGGGGTCAACCTCGAGCAGGCGATCGGTGAAGTCACCGAGTGTGGTCACGTCAAGGCCCGGCAGGGTGCCCTTCGACCCCGCGACGAGGCCGGCTTCGAAATCGCTGCTGTAGTCGGCGAGGTTACCATCGACGAAGTACAGGCTGTCGCCCGGGTAGCCCTCGCCCACCAGTGCGGGAACGATGACTTTAGCCTGGTCGAACGTGATCAGGGCGATCGCGTCGGGGTTGGCTGCGGTGACCTCGGAGATCTGCGCGGCGAAGTTGGAGTCGCCCTCGTTGAAGAGGGACTCGGCGACGACCTCACCACCGGCGGCTTCGAAGGCTGCCGTGGTGGACGCGGCCAAGCCGGTGCCGTAGGCGTCGTTGAGGACGATGAGGCCGAGGGTGGCGTTGCCGTCGTTGGCGATCAGGGTGCCGAGCTCGGCGCCCTGCAGCTTGTCGGACGGCGCGGTGCGCCAGTACAGGCCGTTGTCGGCGTAGTCCGTGAAGTCCTCCGAGGTGTTGGCCGGAGAGAACTGCACGACGCCGGCACCGGTGATCTGGTCGATGACGGTCTTGGACACGCCGGAGGACGCTGCCCCAACAATCGCCGAGACGTCCTGCGAGAGCAGGTCGGTCACGGAGACGGTGGCGGTATCGGTCGTGGTGTCGCCGGAGTCGCGGAAGATCGCTTCCACGGTCATGCCGAGGCCGGCCGCGTTGATGTCGTTGACGGCCAGCTGGACACCCGCTTCTTCGGGCGGGCCGAGGAACGCCAGACCGCCACTCTGCGGCAGGATCGTTCCGATCTTGAGCGTGAGGTCGCGATCACCGGATGCGATCGCCGCCGCTTCACCGCCGGCGGTGCTGGCGGTGGTGGCAGCCGGTTCGGCCGTATCCGAGGTACTGCTGCAGCCGGTGAGCAGCAAAGCGCTCACCCCGACCATGGCAATTCCGGTGACGACTGCACGAACTGAGCGGGAGGCCGGGGCCTTCGCGAAGACGCTCATTTTGCTCCTAGGACTAGAAAGAAAACAAAAAGCACGGATGCCGATTGACTGCCGTGATTTGACAGTAGGGAAAGCATGCCCCAAGTTCCAACTTCTCCGTGTTACAAGCGTGTTAAGCGATCAAATCGTTACGATCGGCGTCCCGTCACTCCCACGTAGTCGATGCTCTGATTCTCGGTCAGGGCCAGAGTGCACTCGCCCCACGACGCGCACCCGGTGGGGCCCTGAGACACCGCGTCCCAGCCGATTTCCAGGGAGGACGCCGCGTCATCATTCACGGCCGTGGCGGCGAGCGCCGTCACGATCACGCCGTCGTACGCCTCCGCGCCGCCCGCTGTCTGCGTGAGTGCCGGGTCGGCCGTGCGCAGCCGGGTGGCGAAGTCCGCGTCGGTGTCGAGCGGGGTTCCGCCGTTGGCGAAGTCGCCCAGGGCCAGGAACGCCGGTCCGGCACCGGTGACGGATGCGGCGAGCTCGGCACTCGGGGTCGTCGCCGCGTCCCAGAGCACCACGTCGACGCCGCGCGCGAGCAGGTCGGCGACCGCGACCGCGGGGTCGGCGCCCACGTTTCGGTGGATCAGTTCCACGGTGTGCCCCGGCACGCCGCCCTGCTCGGCGATCTCCCGGGCGGCCAGCTGGGTACCGGCGACCTGCGCGGCACCGCCCGCGGCGAAGTCACCGGTCATGGGAAAGATGGTGCCGATGCGCAGCACGCCGTCCCCGCTGGGCACGACGGCCGGCAGGGCGGTCGGGGTGGCCGTCGGGGTGGGCGCGTCCGGTTCGGCCGCTGTGCAGCCGGTGACGGCCAGTAACAGCAGGGCCAGGCCGGCACCGGCAGCGGCGGCGCGGCGGCGCAGGGGGTGGATCATCGAGGTCCTTTCACGATGCGCGAGGGCAATTCAGTCGCGCGGGCAGTTCAGGCGAGCGGGGTCGGCAGTGTGGGTCGGCGTGACCGGCGGGCGTGGTGCACCATGTCGACGGTGAGGATGATCAGGGCCACCCAGACCAGCGCGAATCCGGCCCAGCGTTCCGGCGGCATCGGTTCCTGCAGCACGAACACACCCACCACGAACTGCAGCACCGGGGCGACGAACTGCACCAGTCCGATCACGGTGAGCGGCAACCGGCGGGCCGCGGCGGCGAACAACAGCAGGGGCACGGCGGTGACGATGCCCGCGCCGAGCAGGCCCAGGGTGTGCCACGTCGACACGGTGCCGAAGGTCAGGCCGGACAGGCCGGCCACGACGACCAGCTGCACGATGGCGACGGGGGCCAGCCACGCGGTCTCGAGGGTTAGTCCGGTGAGGGCGTCGACGGAGCCTCCGACACGTTTCTTGATCAGGCCGTAAAACCCGAACGTGAACGCCAGCGCGAGCGAGATCCACGGTGGGGCGCCGTATCCCACGGTCAGCACGATCACGGCGAGCAGGCTGATGCCCACGGCGACCCACTGAATGCGGCGCAACCGTTCGTGCAGCACCAGCACCCCGAGAAAGACCGTGACGATCGGGTTGATGAAATACCCCAGGGCCGCTTCGACGACCTGCCCGTTCAGGGCCGCGAAGACGTAGATGGTCCAGTTGATGTAGATCAGCAGACCGGCCAGTCCCATGGTGAGGACGACCCGGGGCTGGCGCAGCACCGCGGCCAGGGAACGCCAGCGCCGCAGCACCGTGATCAGCAGGGCGCAGAACACCAGCGAGAACAGCACCCGCCAAGCCACGACCTCCACGGCGCCGCTGGGGGCCAGCAGCAGGAAGTACAGCGGCAGCACGCCCCAGAGCCCGTAGGCGAGCACCGCGAACAGGAGTCCGCGGCTGTCGTCCGAGTGGGGAACACGGGGGCCTGGGGTGCCTGTCGCCGGCGTGGCTGCGGCATCCGCTGCCTGCTCGGTCATGCTGTTCGGGGTGACATGGGGGCCCTTTCGACGCAAAAATCCCGGATGGCTGAGCCATCCGGGATTCTAGTTTAACGCTGCCCGCGTGAGCGGGCGTTCACGCGGGTGTCTTAGTGAACGACGACCGCGAGCACGTCGCGTGCGGAGAGGACCAGCAGGTCGTCGCCGCCGAACTTGACCTCGGTTCCGCCGTACTTGGAGTAGATGACCTTGTCGCCGACGGCGACGTCGAGCGGGATGCGGTTGCCGTTGTCGTCAATGCGGCCGGGGCCGACTGCAACAACTTCACCCTCCTGGGGCTTCTCTTTCGCGGTGTCAGGAATGACGAGACCGGAGGCGGTGGTCTGCTCTGCCTCGACCTGCTTGATGACGATGCGATCCTCGAGCGGCTTGATGGAGACCGACACGGTTGACCTCTTTCTTAACGAAGATGTGGGTTAGCAAGCTCACAACGTGAGTGCCAACTGAAGTTTAGGGCCGAACTGGCACTCATGCAACGTGAGTGCCAGAGCCGGGGCCTGCTTGGTAGGTTAGGACGATGGATCGCACAGAGCTCGTCGAGCTGTTATCGCCCGAGGGTTTGCGCCTGCTGGACTCCCTGCCGCCCTATGACGCCCGGGCCAACGTGCTCGGCCAGGTCAGTGCGCTGCGGCGCGACGGCCACTCGCCCGGATTGGTTTCGGCGGTGCTCGGGCAGTCCAAACTGCGCGCCAAAGCGGTGGCGAAGTTCGGCGAGTTCGCGCCGCACATGCTCTTCACCGAGGCGGGGCTGGAGCAAGCCACCCGGTTGCGGGTCGCCGCGCTGCACGCCGGGCGTTTCGCCGGCGCCGCGCTCAACCGAGTGGTCGACCTCGGCTGCGGCATCGGCGGCGATGCCATGGCCATGGCGGCCCTTGACCTCGAGGTGACCGCGGTCGACGCCGATGAGGTCACGGCGACGGTGGCCAGCTTCAACCTGGCGCCCTTCCCGAGCGCGAAAGTGCTCCATTCCCCCGCGGAGAACGTCGACCTGTCCGATGTCGACGCGGCGTGGCTCGACCCGGCCCGCCGCACCGCCGGACACAGCAACACCTCCCGGCTGACCCGCTCGGAGGACTACTCCCCCAGCCTTGACTTTGTCTTCGGCCTGGCCGAACGGATGCCCATCGGCGTGAAGCTGGGCCCCGGCCATGACCGGGACCAGATTCCCGCGGCGGCGGAAGCGCAGTGGATCTCGGTGGACGGTCAGGTCGTGGAAATGGGACTGTGGTTCGGCGTGTTGGCGCGGCCGGGCATCCGTCGGGCCGCTCTGCTGCTGACCCGGGACGGGGCCGCCGAAATGACGGCGGCGGCCGACAGCGAGGATGTGGAGGTCGCCCCGCTCGGCGACTACCTGTATGAGCCCGACGGCGCCGTGATTCGCGCCCGGCTGATCGGTGATCTGGCGCGCACACTCGGCGCCGGCATGCTCAGCGAGGCAATCGCATACCTGACCGCCCCGACCTTCACGCCGACCCCGTTCGCGACGGCCTTCCGGGTGCTGGAGGTTCTGCCCGTCGATGAGAAAAAACTGCGGGTGGCGCTGCAGGAACGACGTATCGGCACGCTCGAGATCAAAAAGCGCGGCGTCGACGTGGACCCCGCCACCCTGCGCACCCGTCTCAAACTGAAAGGCCCGGAGTCGGCTACGCTCGTGCTCACCCGGGCGGCCGGGCACCGCGTGGCCCTGCTGGTGGAGCGGGTGCGCGCAAGCTGACCCGGCTCGTCTGAGCGAGGCTGCTCAGAGCAACGGAACGATCACTCGGGCGATCAGCATCAGCCAGCCGGCGCCGATGACCAGCCCGGTGACCCCCGTGACGAGGCCGATGATCCAGAGTTCGCCGGCGCGGCGCTCGGTGATGCGTGCGGCGATGGCGGTGGCGACCGCGGCGGCCGAGAACGGCAGGCCGAACACGCCCAGCAGGGCCCCGGCCAGGCCGACGACGCCCAGTACGACGCTGGACACCGACAGCCGGCGACGCACCCGCATGGTGCTCTCCTGTGCCGCAGTGTAGACGAAGGGCACCCATTCCACCGGGGCAGTCTCGGTGGCTTCCCAGGCGAGCTGTCCTTCGGGGCTGAGCGGCGCATGGGCCGGGTCGAAGGATTGCGGGATGAACACCGGCGCGGGACCGGTGGGGCGACGGTAGACGTCGTCGGCGCGCAGGGGACCTCGATGCTGTGGGCTCATGCCGGCCTTCCGTCGATCCGTGACGCGTGGAACTGGGTGAAGCCTAGCCGGTGGATCCGGTGCGGTGCTGCCAAGGCGGCACAGCGACATGCGCCGCCGCGCTCCCGGTTAGAAGGGCCCGTTGTTCATGTTCATGTTCATGCTGCCGTTGGGGAGCGCGGCGAACACGACCACCCACACCACGAGGCTGATCAGGGCGATCACCACGGCGACGGCGCCCGTGATGATTCCGGTGAGCCAGAAGCCCTTCGCCTGAGGCTCCCGGGTTCTGCCCAGAAAGCCCAGCACGATGGCGGCGGCGGGCACGAACAGGCCCAGAATGCCGCCGATGATCGGAACGAAGACGACGGGGAGTCCGAGAACCGCGACGATGCCGGCGACCATGCTGATGATGCTGAGGACGGGTTGCTTCGCTGGGGCCACGGTGCCGTAGCCGGGGTCGCCGTGCCTCTCGGGGGTCGCCCCGTACGTCGCGGGCGGGATCGGATACGACCCGGCAGATGGTGGTGCCGACGAGTCGACGGTGTACTGGCCAGGGATGGGAGGAACTTGCGGTACGTCAGGCACCTGAGGCACCTGAGGCACGTCCGGAACGGATGACGCTCCAGATACGTCGGGGTTGTCGGGATTACTCATCTCAGACTCCTGTCAGACTCGAAAACTCAGACACTAATAATGCGGGATGAAACGTCGAGACACGGGAACGGATGGGTCGTGGCGCCGCTTGTTACCCGTTCATCATGTTGGGATTGCTGAGGATAGCGAGCATGATCGGCAATATGACCACGGCGGCGATGATGGACGCAATAATGCCGACGTAGCCGATGATCAGGCCCGCGATGGCGAAGCCGCGCCCCTTCTCAGCGGTCTTCTTGATCTGACTTAGCGCGATATGCCCGGTGATCACGGCGACCAGCTGAACGAAGAACGCCGACACGAACGACACGATGGCCAGCACGTTGTATTTGTCGGCTCCAACCGGGGCGGCGTAGGCCTGAGGTGCGGGGCTGGGCGGTGAGCCATAGGCGGGGGCGGCACCGTACCCGGTGGGGGCAGCGGCCGACGAGTCGTTGGGCGGCGTGGCGGGGGGTTGGGTGGGATCACTCATTCGAACTCCTCTGGGTGCCGACGGGCGGGAATTTCACCCCGCACGAAGTAACGCGTGGGGACAGAATATCGCGACTTGCTGAATTTCTGTGCGGTACCCGGCCTCGCGGGCCCCCCGGCCGCCTGTTCTAGAGGGTGATCACACTAACGGGCAGCGTGGAATCGGCGCCGAAATCCAGCCCCGACGGGGCGTGACCGTTCATCACGAGCTGCGCACCGAGGGCCGCGATCATGGCGCCGTTGTCGGTGCAGAGGTCCAGCGGCGGAATGCGCAGGGTGATGCCGGCGGCATCCGTTCGCTGCACGGCCACTTCGCGCAGCCGGGCGTTCGCGATCACGCCGCCGCCCAGCAGCAGTCGCGGCACGCCGTAGTCGGCGCAGGCCGCCAGGGCCTTGGTGAGCAGAATGTCGACGACGGCTTCACGAAAACTGGCCGCGACGTCGGGCATCGGAACCGGTTCGCCGGCGTCTTCGAGGCGTTCGACCCAGCGGGCAACGGATGTTTTGAGCCCGGAGAACGAGAAATCGTAGCGGTGCCGGGCCATGTCCTTGGGCTGGCTGAGGCCGCGCGGAAAGCGAATCGCGCGGGGGTCACCCGTCGCGGCGACCGCGTCGATGCGCGGCCCGCCGGGGTAGGGCAGGCCCAGCACGCGGGCGACCTTGTCGAAGGCTTCTCCGGCGGCGTCGTCGATGGTCTCGCCGAGCAGTTCCACGTCGTCGGTGAGGCTGCGTACCAGCAGCAGCGAGGTATGCCCGCCGGAGACGAGCAGGGCGATGGTGGGGTAGTCCAAGGGTTCGGTGTTCTCGCCGGGCCCACTGGCAGCGCGCAGCACGTCGGCGCCGACGTGGCCGACGAGGTGGTTGACGGCGTAGAGCGGCTTGTCGAGGGCCAGGGCGAGGGCTTTGGCGGCGCCGACTCCCACCATCAGGGCTCCGGCCAGGCCGGGACCGGCTGTGACGGCGATGGCGTCGAGGTCGCTGAGCGCAATGCCGGACTCGGCCACGGCGGCTTCGATGGCCGGCACCAGCTCGTCCAGGTGCGCCCGCGCGGCGACTTCGGGCACGACGCCGCCGTACCGGGCGTGTTCCTCCATCGAGGAGGCGATCACGTTGGCGAGCAGTGTCGTTCCGCGCACGATGCCGATACCGGTCTCGTCGCAGGAGGTTTCGATGCCCAGCACGAGGGGGTTGTCGCGGTTGAGGGGTGGCCGGGCGGCCGGTGCGGCGGGAATCACTGGAGAAGTCACTGGAGAAGTCACTGGGGGTCCTTCGGGGCGGTCGGGGTCACGGCCGCGTCGGGGGTGGCCATCGACATGCTCGGTCGGGGGATGTGCAGGCGCATCACGAGGGCGTCGACGTTGTCGGGCTGGTAGTAGCCCGCGCGCACACCGAGCTGTTCGAAGCCGAGGCTGAGGTAGAGGCTCTGGGCACCCGGGTTGTCGGCGCGCACCTCCAGGAAGACCTCGCGGGCGCCGCGCGTGCGGGCCTGTGCGATGAGGGTGAGCATCAGGGTGCGGCCGAGCCCGTGGCCACGCGCGGCCTCGGTCACGGCGATGGTCTGAATGTCGGCCTGCTCGGCCCCCGTCGGGGCGCTGAGCCCTGCGTAGGCAACCAGCTCGTCGTCGGAGTGCACGACCAGGTACAGCGTGTGCGGCGAGGCGAGCTCGGCGAGCATGACGTCGCGGCTCCACGCATCGGTCGGGAAGGTGTCGTGCTCGAGCCGCATGATGGCGTCGACGTCGCTCACCTCGGCATCCCGCACCCGGATGCTCGGCGGCGCGCTCACG
>JBBQYN010000093.1:0-8838 GCA_038208655.1 Actinomycetales bacterium | reverse complement strand
GTCGCGGTTGGTCTCGTTGAAAATCTCGTGGCGGGCCTGCGCGTAGAGCCGCAGCTCGACATCCGTCACGCCCGCGTCGGTGTAGCGCTCGGCGAGCAGGCTCACGAGCGCGCCCTCACCGGCGAGCCGGTCGTCTTGCCCCGAAACCACCAGTAGGGGCAGATCTGAGCGGATGCCGCCCAGCGCGATCGGGTCGGCCAGCTTCTGCGCGCCCGAGAATAGCTGCGGCACGGTGCTGTCGGCGAGGCCGAATCCGCTGAGCGGGTCGGCCACGAACGCCGACCAGGCGGGGTGACTTACGCGCATCGCACCGTGTGCGGCCGCCGGCACGGTGCGAAGTTCGCAACTCAGCCCCCGAGACACCAAGCAGGCGCCCGTTTTCTCACTCTGCGATAACGTCGGTGGTGCGGCCCCGGTGTGGCAATGACACTGGGGTCACCGCCGATACTCGCGGAACATCTCAAGGAGGAGAACCCAGTGAAAGCCGTTCGTCTGCACCAGTACGGGGTCAATCCGAAGATCGACGAGGTGGCCGAGCCCACGCTGACCGGCCCGTGGGACGTGATCGTCGACGTGGGCGCCGCGGGACTGTGCCGTACCGACCTGCACATCATCGAGGGCCAGTGGGATCCGATCCAGCACCCGACCCTCCCGTACACGCTCGGCCACGAGAACGCCGGCTGGGTGCGCGCCGTGGGCAGCGCGGTGACCAACGTGAGCCCCGGGGACACGGTGATCATGCATCCGCTCACCAGTTGCGGACTCTGCACGGCGTGCCGCGTGGGCCAGGACTCGCACTGCGCGAACGCCACGTTCCCCGGCGTCAACGCCGACGGCGGCATGGCGCAGCAGCTGCTCACCAACGCCCGCGCGGTGGTGCGGCTGGATTCCGGCCTGCAGCCGCGCGATGTGGCCGCGCTGGCCGATGCTGGCCTGACCGCCTACCACGCGGTGCGCAAGGCCGCCGATGTGCTCTTTCCGGGCACCCATGCGGTGGTCGTGGGCGCGGGCGGCCTCGGCCACATCGGCATTCAGGCCCTTGCCGCGATCACGAGCGCCACCATCACCGTGGTCGACCGCAGCGAGGCGGCCCTCGAGCTCGCGCTCACGCTGGGCGCGCACCACACGGTGCTGGCCACCAGCGACGCCGAGGTTGAGCAGAAGGTGCTCGAGATAACGGATGGCGGCGCCCACGTTCTCTTCGACTTTGTCGGAGAAGGCGGTGCCGAACTGCTCGCTCCGCGTCTGCTGCGCAATCGAGGTTCGCACTACGTGATCGGCTACGGGGGCACCGTCACCTTGCCGACCATCGAGATCATCTCGCGGGAGATCAATGTGATCGGCAACCTGGTGGGCACGTACAACGACCTCGTGGAGCTGATGACCCTGACCTCGCAGGGCAAGGTCACGCTGCACACCGCGGTCTACCCGCTCGACGCCGCCCTCGACGCGATCGCCGACCTCACCGCCGGGCGCATCGTGGGCCGCGGCATCCTGGTGCCGTAACCGGCGCGATCAGCAGTTCCCCAACAGCCGATAGACACGATCAAAGGAGATCACTGATGGTATTTCCCGCAAAATTTCCACAGCTCAACGCGACGGATTTGACCAACGAGGCCCGCAGCGTACTCATCCGCGTCATCCGCGTGGCTTTTCCCCATCCGACGTTTCCGGACGGCCCGTATGAACGTACGGCCGACACAATCCTGCGGGAGGCAGAGGACTCCACGTGGTTTCGGGTCGCGTTGACCCAGGGCCTGATTACCCTCCGGCATTTGGCGGGTGGGGACTTCCGCGATCTGGACGACGTGGAAGCCACGAAGGTTCTGCGCCGTATTGAGACCACGGAGTTCTTCGGCTTCATCCGCCGCACGACCGTCTTGAATCTCTACGACAACAAAGATGTCTGGGAGATCATCGGCTACGAGGGCCCCAGCTTCGATAAAGGCGGTTACATCAACCGAGGCTTCAACGATCTGGATTGGCTTCCCGCCGCGCGCATCGAGACCTACGAGGGACCGGAACGCCTCATCGAGACGCCGACCGGCGGATCCGCGGCTCGGGTGCATGGTGGAGGGGCTACATCTGCAGCAGAGCCCGATCCCGCGATCCCCCTGGGCCTCGCCGACGCGACTCTGACGGGAGCCACCAAATGAGCGCCATCGAGCACGACGACGACGCGATTGTCATCATCGGATCAGGGGCTGGCGGCGGAACTCTGGCCTACGAGCTCACCGCCAAGGGGATACCCGTGGTCGTTCTCGAAGCGGGTGGGTACCTCCGGCACGACGACTACGTCAACGACGAGTGGGAAGCCTTCAACCAAATGGCCTGGCTGGATCCGCGAACGACATCGGGATCATGGCGAATCGCCCGCGACTTCCCCAATCTCCCCGCCTGGATCGTGAAGGCGGTTGGGGGAACGACCACGCACTGGTCTGGTGCTACACCACGCTTCAAGGCACACGAGTTCACTGCCCGAAGCACCTACGGGCGTATTGACGGCGCGAACCTTCTCGATTGGCCGCTCACACTGGCTGAACTTGCCCCGTATTACGACAAGGCAGAAGTGGCGATGGGTTCGACGCACCTGCACGGGCGCAAGCCGCTGCCGGCGAACAACAACTACACCGTGCTCGCCAACGGTGCGGAACGCGTCGGGTACAAGTTTTACTCAACCGGCCCCTACGCGACGAACGCCGAGGAGTACGACGGCCGACCGGCATCCATTCAAGACGGGTTCAATTTTCAGGGCGACAAGAACAAATCGAAATGGTCGACGCTGGTGCGCGAGATACCGCGTGCCGAAGCGACCGGCCTCATGGACCTGCGACCCGAGTGCCACGTCGTTCAGATTACGCACGATGCCTCCGGGCGAGCGGATGCCGTGCTGTACCTCGACAAGGAGGGCAACCTTCACCGGCAGGCCGCCAAACTCGTGGCCGTCGCCGCGAACTCCATCGAGACACCCCGGCTGCTGCTGCAATCGGCCAGTCCTATGTTTCCCGATGGCCTGGCCAACTCGTCGGGCCAGGTGGGCCGCAACTATATGCGCCACACCTCGGGTTCCGTCTATGCGCGGTTCAACGATCCGGTCCGGATGCACCGTGGCGAGACGATGGCCGGTGTCATCGCCGATGAGTCACGCAACGACCCCGATCGTGGATTTTCCGGGGGCTACTATCTCGAAACGATTTCGCTCGGGCCCGCCTTCCTGGCCAGTTTCGGCGATCCGGGCGCGTGGGGCCGCGGGTTCACGGAGATTCTCGACGCCTACGCCAACACGGCCGGGCTGTGGATCGTGGGTGAAGACCTGCCCCAGGAAAGCAACCGGGTCACGCTCAACACGAGCGTCGCGGATAAGAACGGGCTGCCGGTACCCAACGTGCATTTCGACGACCACGCCAACGACATTGCCATGCGCGAGCACGGTTATGCCCAGGCGGAGGTGCTGTATGAGGCTGTCGGTTCAATCGGTGCGCAGCGCACTCCCCCGTATCCGTCGACCCACAACATGGGAACGTCTCGGATGAGTGCGCTGCCCGAGAGCGGTGTCGTCGACAAGTGGGGGCGTGCCCATGACGTGCCCAACCTGTTCATCAGCGACGGGTCGGTCTTCACCACGAGCGCGGCTGCCAACCCCACCCTCACCATCGTCGCCCTGGCCATACGGCAGGCCGAGTACATCGCCGAGCAGCTGAAGACTGGCGGCATCTAGGCCCCCACCACCCGACCCGCCCGCCCGCCCGCCACGAGTCGCACCACCTCCGAGGTGCGTTCGACTGCTGTGGTGCGCCCCAAAAACCGTTTCACCCACACAAGAATGAGGACGAGAATATGACAACGACGCCGTACGACCTGATCAAAAAGGTCCCTTCCTTCACCGTGACCAGTACCGACGCGACCGACGGACAGGAGTTCTCCCTGGCTCAGGTCAGTGGAATTTTCGGAGCAGGCGGAGACGACACCAGCCCGCAACTGAGCTGGAGTGGTTTTCCGGAAGCAACCAAGAGTTTCGCCGTGACGGTCTATGACCCGACGGCGCCCACCGGCGCAGGATTCTGGCATTGGGCCGTGGCGGACATTCCTGCAGCTGTCACCTCACTTAAAAGCGGTGTGGGCGACGACGACGGAGCTGGTCTCCCCGACGCGGCCCAACAGCTGAACAATGACGCCGGCCTGGCCCGCTATCTGGGAGCCGCGCCGCCCGCAGGACATGGCAAGCACACCTATTTCATCGCGGTTCATGCCCTGGACGTCGAAACCCTCGGCCTCGACGCGAGCGCCACCCCGTCATTTCTCGGCTTCAACATGTCCGGGCATACGCTCGCCCGCGCCGTGATGGCCCCGTGGTGGGAAGCCAAGTAGACGTTCTCCACACCACGCGCCACAGCAACAGCAACAGCAACAAAGCGAAACCAGAGGAGACCCAATGTCAGCAGTAGATGCACGAGTAGCCCTGATTACCGGAGCCGGACGCGGTATCGGGCGCGCGATTGCCGAAAGACTGGCCGATGACGGCATGGACATCATTGTGTCCGACCTTCCGCAGGCTCAAGACAACATCGACGAGGTCGTCGCCGCGATGAGGAGCCAAGGCCGTGAGGCCATCGGCGTCACCGGCGATGTGTCCAATCCTGACGATGTGGAGCGGATGGTGAAGGAGGGCACGGATGCGTTGGGAAACCTGGGTGTCTTTATCGCCAACGCCGGGATCGCTCAGGTTGACGAGATCTTGGACGTCAAGCCGGAGGACCTCGATCGGATTCTGAACGTCAACATTAAGGGCGTCTACTTTTCGTACCAAAGCGCTGCCCGCCAGTTCATCGCCCAAGGCACCCCGGGCAAGATCATTGCCGCAGCATCAATCGTGGCGTACCGGCCTTTCCCGACACTTGCCTCGTATTCCGCGAGTAAGTGGGCTGTTCGCGGGCTGACACAGGCAGCGGCTATGGAGTTCGCCAAGCACAACGTCACCGTCAATGCCTATGCTCCCGGTGTTGTCGGAACCGCGATGTGGGATCTTATTGACGAACGTCTCACGACCATCGAGGGCACGCCTCGTGGCAGTGCGCTCGCCAAACAGGTCGACAATATTCTCGCCGGTCGCGTGTCGGAGCCCGAAGACGTTGCGAAGCTCGTTTCCTACCTGGCGGGGCCCGATTCCGATCACATGACCGGCCAGACCGTTCTGATCGACGGCGGGATCAACTTCTCCTGACGCTGCGTCCGTGACCTCACCGCGTGGCTTTTGCCCACGGCCGGTGAGGTCGACAGACTGAGCGTATGACAACCATTGAGGGTGTGATTTCGGCTGCGAACGACGAGGGCATGTCCGTGCGGGGGTCGGGGGTTGTGACTGTGGAAAAGACGCTGGCGATACTGGAGATTGTGGCCGAGCGGGGCGGCGTCTCGGCCAAGGATATTTCTGGCGCGCTGGGTTATCCGCTGCCCACGGTGTACCGGCTCCTGCAGACCCTCGTGCAGGCCGATTACCTTGTTCACCTCAAGGGTGAGCGTCGCTACGAGCTGGGGTACAAGCTGGACCGGCTCGGCGTCTCCTTGCACCGCCAAATTGGAGTTCCGGCCCCGGTGCAGGCCGAGATCGGTCGCCTTCACGAGGCGGCGCAGGCAGCTGGGTACTTCGCTGTCTATCGCGGAGCGGATGTCGTGGTTGCCTACGTCGTCGACTCGCCCGCGCATCCCCGCCTCGTGCCCTTGAACTTCGGCTTTCACGAGGCAGCGCACGCCACAGCGTTCGGCAAGATTCTTCTGGCGGGCATGGGGGCTGACCAGGCGGGACTGTACCTTGACAAGCACGGAACGCCGCAGCTGACGGAGACAACGATCACATCCCGCGAGGCACTGGATGCCGAGCTGTCCACGGTCACGACGACCGGCATCGCTTGGGAGCGCGAGGAGTTTGTCGCCGGAATGACCTGTGCGGCCATTGGAATACGAAATGGGGCCGGCATGATCGTCGGCTCGGTGGCCATCAGCGCTCCAAGCCTTCAGGTGTCTGCCCAGCGCGAACGGGTTATCGAACGCGTTCTGCGTGATTCATCGAACCAGGTAAGCAAATACTTCCGATCCGGCCAGGTGCGTCGAGCGGCGGCAGAAACGTCGGCGTAGTACGACCGGTTCGGTCAAACCCTACGTGTGCCGCGAGAGGCTCTTCACAACTGTGTTGCGCTGGCGGTGCAGCTTCCACCAGCTATAGCTGCTTCGCACCTGAATGCGGCCGAGTTCGGTAAGTCCGGGCAGGCCCTGCGCCGCGAGTTGGCGTTCCACGAGCTCCTTGTCGTTGCGCCCGTATGCCTCGATGATGGCGTGCGCACTCGTGACCCGGTCGGATGAGAGCAGGTGCGCGGCAATGGCCGCATCAACGCGCGAGAGCTTCAGGCGAAGCTTGCTGGTGCGATCTCGGGAGTTCACCGGCGCGCGGCCGATGAATCGGCGGGCAGGTACCGGCGCAGGTGTTCCCGCAAGCCCGGGTCGCACACGTACACGTACGTGCCCCGAATGCCGCGCGTCAGCAGCACGGCGTAAATGTTGCGCACGAAGCGCAGCAGGTCATCGTCCGTGTAGATCTTGCCGAGGACTGCATTGTTTTCCTTACCCTTTTTGTCGAAGTACGACTCGCGGTGAACGATCACGCGGTTCGTGGCGGGGTCGAAGCCCAGGTCGGGTCCGATGATCACCCCGGCGTAGTTGAGGTCATACCCTTGCACGGTGTGGATCGAGCCGACTTCCTGAAGCGACTGGGCCGAAGCGATCCAGTCCGTCTGAGTGCTGTTCCAGCGCAGCCGGGTGTCGCCGATCTCGATGTCATAGGTGGTCTTGTCGTTCTTGGTTTTCCACGGCCACGCGAACCCGGCGAGCATACGTGACAGGCCGGCCTCGGCATCCCGTCGAAAAATCGCCTCACGCATCTCGGTGACGCTGTCGAACAGGCGCAGGTCGTACCCGGGGAACGTCTCGGGGCGTCGCGTTTCCTGGTCTCCGAAGCCTGGGCTTGTTCCGAGCATGCTCCGCACGTAACCTACGTAGTCTGACCCGGCCTGCACTCGCATCTGCGACAGAAGCGGATGATGTCGGCGCTCGTCCTTCGCATCGCTCACGAGCGCGGCGAGCACCTCGGGGGGCAGGTCGGCCGGCCGCACGCTCTGCGCGGCATCCAGGAGAAAAATCTGATGGCTGCTCTTCGCGCGGATCCAGTCCAGCTGGGTCTTGCTGGTGTCGTCACTCCCGAACAGGGCCACGGTGATGTCGCGGAATTTCTTGTTCTGCACGCCGGAGGGCTGGTTGGCGCGCTGATTGAGGCGATGGGACTCGTCCACGATGAGCAGGTCAAAGTCGTCGTCGGCGACGCCCACCTCGAAGGCGGTCATGACCATCCCCGGTTCCAGGCCCGGGGTCTTGCGAAAAACCTTCTTGATGGACTCGCGCAGGGACTGCTGCGGCACGACAACCCCGATGCGCAGGTCGGTGAGCAGTTCCCGGTAGCCGGGCGCGAAGAACTCCGAGAAGAGCGAGTCGCTGTCGAGATCTTCGCTGGGCTCCGTGTGGGCGATATCCATCAGGAGTTTGAGCAGGTATATGGCGATGACGGTTTTGCCCGTGCCCGGATCGCCCTGCACGACCATCGTGCTGGGGGTTCCCGAGGCCAGATCGGCGAAGAGCCCCTCGAGAATGCCGTCCACGGCGACACCCTGATCGATGGAGAGCGCTTTGAACGGTGACAGCTTGAAGAGGTCGCTGTTTTCAATGTCGGGGATGGAGCGGGTGAAGACCCCGTCGCGTTCCAACTCGGCGAAGACCTCACGAAAAGTCTTTCGATACGAGTCCCGTTCGTAATAGTCCGCTTCCGTGATGCCGTCGTTGCGGTTGAGCACTCGGTAGGACCCATCGCCGGCGAGCATCCGGATCAGGTACGACTCCAGGTCGAGGCACACCGACTTGTTGAACGTTGGGTCTACGATGACCCGCATCGTGGTGAGGTGTTGCTTCTCCGTCGACTCGAAGTGTTGACGCATGCGTGCGGCCGCGCTACGGGATTCACCGACATAAACATCGCTGAGCGCGGCACCGCGACTCGAGCGGCGGGGCACGGGTGCGTCGTCCAAAACGTACACCACAGGCCAGTTGGTGTTTCGGGGGTCAAGCGGCGCCCAGACCTTGACTGCAGCCTTGGTGAAATCGAGCCGTTCTACCTCAAAGGACGTCATATTTCGTGCTTCGCCCCCGCGATTTGTCGATCGGATACTTGCCCCGCGTGATCGCCAGCTTGTCGCGCACGATCTGGGTCGGGTCCACACCAATACGCTCGGCCAGGAGCATGCAGTACGTGAGCACGTCCGCCAGTTCTTCCCGCACCCGCGCGTCGTCGCCGTCGGAATTCCACTGGAAGCATTCCAGCAGCTCGGCGGCTTCGATGGAGATGCTCTTGGCGAGGTTCTCCGGGCTGTGGAATTGCGCCCAGTCACGCTCGGCGACGAATGCTGCGAGCTCGTCGCGCAGGGATGAATCGACCATGGGAGAAATCTACCAGTGCCCGCGTCTACCAGTGCCCGCGCGGCTACCCGCCGGAGCAGCGTCGTGATGGCCCGTGGCCGACACCGCGAGAAGCCAACTTTCGCCCGATGTACGCCCGGGAAGGGGCGAAAGTTGGCGTCTCGCGGCGGTGAGCGCCCCTCCTGTCTCGGCACCTCGCTGACAGTTCTGTCTCCGGAGCGCACGGCTCTGCCAGACACGCGCAGCCGCATCCGCTCGCCAAAGCCCCTCACAGCGGATGCGCCGCCGCACAAAGATCCGCCCTGTCGCCAAGCTCCCGCCCGA
>JBBQYN010000092.1:0-8882 GCA_038208655.1 Actinomycetales bacterium | reverse complement strand
CCGGCGGGCTCGCCGGGACCGGGACTTCGGTTCCGAACGCCGCGGACGAGCTGAACGTACGGGTGCAGGTGCAGGTGCAGACGATGTGGGAGTAACGGGTGATGACGCGGCTGGTGGTGGAGCCGGTGACTGATCCGGACTCGATCCCGGTACGCCTCCCGCAGGAGGTCCGGGAGGATTTCCTCCGTTGTGTTCCATACCGCAATTATCTCACTATTAGCAACTTATCTCGAGAAAACCTCAGGAAAAGATGCGGGAGATTGCGAGATGATTTCGTAAACGGAGGCGTGCAGGCAGAAAAAACCCCTGCCATCCGGGTGGATGCAGGGGCGAGAGGGCCGGCCACGGGACTTGAACCCGTAACCCCCACTTTACAAGAGTGGTGCGCTACCAATTGCGCCAGGCCGGCATGAGGCCGAGGCCTTGTGTCCATCCTAAATGACGCGCGGGCCTCTGGCGACCTAGCCGGCCGGTGCGGGTTCGGATGTGGGCGTCGAGGTGGAGTAGGACTCCCCCACGGCCTGCAGCACGAAGGCGCTGAATTCGCTCGGGTCGCTGAGCGATCCCACGTACTGCTTGCCGTCCACAAGCACCGTCGGTGTGCCCGACACGGCGGCGAGGTCGGAGTTGGGGATGGGGCCGGCCAGTGCACGGTCCGTGGCGGACTTCACCCACGGGCTGAAGGTGCCGTCATCGATGCAGGCGTCGATCGCGCCCACGTCGGTCTGCACTCCTGATGACGCCACCAGCGCCTTGAGCTCGTCGTCACTGAGCCCTGTGCTGTTTTCCTCGGGCTGGTCAGCGAAGAGGGCTTCGTGGAAGGCGTAGAAGCCATCCGGTGCAGTGTCGGCCACGCAGGCGGCAGCGTTGGCGGCCCGCAGCGAGTACTGTGTGCCAGCGGAACGGCTGGTCAGAATGGCAATCGGGTGCACTTCAATGGTGGCGGCGCCGGTTTCGACCCAGGTGCGGATCTGTTCCCCGTTGGTGGCTTCGAACTCACCGCAGGCGGGGCAGAGGTAGTCCACGTAGATGCGGATGTTCGCGACGGTGCCACTCGCGTCCGGGTCGGACGCGATCGGTTCCTGCTCGGGCTGCAACGCGTCGGTCTGCACGGCGGTCATGGCTTCGCCCACGAGAATTCCGTCGCTGGCCATGTTGAGCGGTCCGGGCCCGGCGGGGCGGATGGAGCCCATGATGACGAAGGCCACGATGAGCACCACGGCGACGGCACCGAGGCCGATCCCACCCTGCAGGAACACGCGTCTGCGGCGGTCTTTTCGCTTCTGGCTGACACGCAACTGCTTGGCTTTTTCCCGAGCTTGGTCGCGGCGCTCGTTTTTTGAGGGACGACTATCGCCGGGTCCACCAAGTGTCATGAAATATTCGCTCCGAAAGTCGTGTCACCGCCCGGGAATGCCGGCGCAGTCCGAATCCTAAGGCGGCAGACTGTGAAACGACCACATCACGGTCGTTCGACGGGCCGCAGGGTCGCGGATGTGAGCGCGCCGACATCGGTGTGACATAATGCAGAGGTTGACCGGCGTAACTGCGGGCCAGCCACTTCTATTCACAACGGATCGTCCGGCACGTACCTGCCGGTGAAGGAGAAATAATCATGGCATCAGTGACTTTTGACAAGGCCAGCCGGCTTTACCCGGGCTCGGCCGTTCCGGCCGTGGACAAGCTTGACCTCGAGGTCGCCGACGGCGAATTCCTCGTTTTGGTCGGCCCGTCCGGTTGCGGAAAATCCACCTCCCTGCGCATGCTCGCCGGCCTCGAAGAGGTCAACGACGGCAACATCTTCATCGGTGAGCGCAATGTGACGGATGTCCCCCCGAAAGACCGTGACATCGCCATGGTTTTCCAGAACTACGCGCTGTACCCGCACATGACCGTCGCCGAGAACATGGGTTTCGCCCTGAAGATCGCCGGCATCAACAAGGATGAGCGCGCCACCCGAGTGCTCGAGGCCGCCAAGCTGCTCGACCTGGAGCCCTACCTCAGCCGCAAGCCGAAGGCGCTCTCGGGCGGCCAGCGTCAGCGCGTCGCCATGGGCCGCGCCATCGTGCGTCAGCCGCAGGTGTTCCTGATGGATGAGCCGCTGTCGAACCTCGACGCCAAGCTACGCGTGCAGACCCGCACCCAGATCGCAAGCCTGCAGCGTCGTCTCGGTGTCACCACCGTGTACGTGACCCACGACCAGACGGAAGCCCTCACCATGGGTGACCGTATCGCGGTACTCAAAGACGGCATCCTGCAGCAGGTCGGTTCGCCCCGAGACCTGTACTCCAAGCCGCAGAACGTGTTCGTAGCCGGCTTCATCGGCAGCCCGGCCATGAACCTGTTCCTGGCCGACACCATCGACGGTGGCATCAAGTTCGGAACGGCCACCGTTCCCGTACAGCGCGAGACCCTGGCCAGCTCCACCGGCAAGAAGGTCACCGTGGGCATCCGCCCCGAAGACATTCAGATGTCCACAACGGCCGGCGAAGGCCTGCAGATCGAGGTCGACCTGGTCGAGGAGCTCGGCGCCGACGGCTACCTTTACGGTCACTCCACCATCGAGGGCAAGCGCACCGACATCGTCGCCCGCGTCGACGGCCGTTCGCACCCGAACGCCGGCGAGACCGTGTACCTCACGGCCACGCCGAACCACCTGCACGTGTTCGACGCCGAGAACGGCAACCGCCTCGGCGGCGCCGTCACCGACTAGGCATCCGCTGCACCGTTCAGCTCGCACAGGCCCGACAACCGCACGTTGTCGGGCCTGTTCTGTCTGCCGTTCCTGTTTTCCCCTCGACATCCGCTCGCGTGGCCGGTGTCAGTACCCGTTAGGCTTTTTCCCATGAGCGGTTCCCTCAACATCACGTCGGCCATCACCGATTCAGCCCTGCTCGACCTGCCCTGGCAGCTGCCGCTGGAGGCCTGGCCGAATGAGTCGATCGCGTCACTGCCCAAGGGGCTCTCGCGGCACCTAGTGCGCTTCGCCCACCTCAGCGGGCATGTGGTCGCCATCAAGGAGACCACCACCGAGATGGCAAAGCGCGAGTACGACATGCTGCGCCGACTGCAGGGCCTGGAAATCCCCTGTGTCGAGCCGGTCGCGTTCATCTCCAACCGCACGGATGCCGACCTCGACCCCCTGAATTCGGCCCTCGTCACCCGGCACCTCAAGTTCTCGCTGCCCTACCGCGCCCTGTACTCGCACACGCTGCGCCCCGACACTGCGACCCGGCTGGTCGACGCCCTCGCCGTGCTGCTCGTGCGCGTGCACATGGTGGGGTTCTTCTGGGGTGACGTGTCGCTATCCAATACCCTCTTTCGTCGTGATGCCGGGGCGTTCGCGGCGTACCTGGTAGACGCCGAGACCGGCCAGCTCTACACCGGCGGGCTCAGCAACGGGCAACGCGAGAATGACCTGGAGATCGCGCGCGTCAACATCGCCGGCGAACTCATGGACCTGGAGGCCGGCGGCCGCGTCGCCGACGAGCTCGACCCGATCCGGGTCAGCAACGGCATCGTGGCGGCGTATCGCACCCTGTGGAAGGAACTGACCGGGTCGGAATCGTTCGCGAGCTCGGAGCGGTGGCGCATCGCCGAACGTGTGGAGCGCCTCAACGACCTCGGTTTCGATATCGAGGAGCTCTCGATCAAGACCGACACCGACGGCACCAAGGTGCGCATCCAGCCCAAGGTGGTGGACTCCGGTCACCACCAGCGACGACTGCTGCGCCTGACCGGGCTTGACGCCGAGGAGAACCAGGCCCGCCGATTGCTCAACGATCTTGACTCCTACAAGGCCACCTACGGCGAGCCCGACGTCGACGAGGAAATGGTCGCCCACGAGTGGCTGGTGCGGGTCTTCGAACCCGTGGTACGGGCCATTCCTGCGGAGCTGCGCGGCAAACTGGAGCGGGCCGAGGTCTTCCACCAGCTGCTCGATCACCGCTGGTTCATGGCGCAGAACCAGTCCAGGGACATTCCTCTCGCCGAAGCGGTGACCAGTTATGTGCAGGACGTGCTGCGGCACCGCCGCGATGAGGCGACCGTGATCGACCCGCCAACCGGTTCGATCACGATGCCGATCACCGTGGTGCGTGGAGCGGCGCCCGACGAGGACTGGACCCTGAAGGTCTAGCGCCCCGATCGCCCCGCTCGTCCGGCTCGGCGCGCCCGAGTCAGGCGGAGGGGCGCGCGGGCTCCAGCACGTCGTCGCCGTCGGCGACGCGGCGGCGTACCAGCACGGATTCGACGATGATCAGCACCGCCACGATCACGAGGCCGAGCGCGAACATCAGCACGGCCGTGCCCGCGTTGTCGCCCGCGGGCAGCAGCGCACCGGTCTCGCCCTGCCAGGGCCAGAGGGAACGCAGCGATCCGACCATCAGGCCGGTCATCACCGCGAGGGTGATGCGGTGCTTGTGGGCGAGCAACCACTGCAAGCCCGAGACGAACAGGCTGAGGCCCACGACGGCGCCGAGAATGAACGCGCCGATGTAGGCAAGGTCGCGGTTGTTGAGAGCCTCCAGGGTGGGGGCGTAGAGCCCGACCGTGAGCAGCAGGAACGACCCCGACACTCCGGGCAGCACCAGAGCGCAGACCGCAACGGCGGCGGCGAGGGCCACGATGAGCAGGTTCGGGTCGGCGGTCGGCGCCGAGGGAATGCTGGTGAGGCCAAAGGTGAGAATACCGGCGGCGACGGCGGCGAGCACTTCGCGGCCCGACCAGCGGCCGCCCACCATGCGGATGGGCACGATCAGCGACGCCACGATCAGGCCGGCGAACAGGGCTTTGGTCTCTTCGGGGTGGGCGTCAATGACCGGCGCCAGCAGCCGCGCCCCGACCAAAACGGCGGTGAACATGCCGAAGGCCACCGGCAGCAACACGCGCAGCTGCACCTGTGCAAGGTGCACCCGCGCGGCAGCCAGGCCGCGGCCGCGTACCCCGTCGATGACGCCGCGCACCACGCCGCGCACCAGGTGCCCGGCGGATTCGATCAGCACCCCGTACACGCCCACAATGAGCGCGATCGTACCGCCACTCACGCCGGGAATGATTTCGGCGATGCCGATCAGGGCCCCCCGAACACAGTCGATGAGCAGGCGAAGGGCTTTCACGAAAAGATCCTGACGTCGATACGGGGCGTCCTCGCGGAAGCGCAGGCGCGTACGGTTGCGAGACGACGTGAATTGCCCCTGCAGAACGGGCACAAGGGGCGATTCACGTCGTCTCGCGAGAGGTGCGGTGTTACTGGGCGAGCTTCGCGGCCTTGGCGGCCTTGATCTGCGCGCGCAGGCGGGACACCTCGTACAGCGACACGCTCACCGCGATGCCGGCGTTGAGCGATTCGGTCGTGGCGTTGATCGGGATCGACACGATGGCGTCGCAGGTTTCGGTGACAAGGCGGGACAGCCCCTTGCCCTCGCTGCCGACGACGATCACGATGGGGCGTTCGGCGAAACCGGTGCCAAGGTCGGGCAGCTGCACATCGCCGTCGCCGTCGAGCCCGAGCACGAACACGCCGGCCGCCTTGAGCGACTTGAGCGTCTGGGTGAGGTTGCTCGCCATGGCGACGGGGGTGCGCGCCGCAGCCCCGGCAGAGGTCTTCCAGGCGCTGGCCGTGACGCCCACCGAACGGCGCTGCGGCACGATCACGCCGTGACCGCCGAACGCGGCGGTCGAGCGGATGATGGCGCCCAGGTTGCGCGGGTCGGTGATGCCGTCGAGGGCCACGAACAACGGCTTGTGGCCGCGGCTGATGGTCAGTTCGAGCAGTTCCATCGGGTGCGCGTACTCGTACGCGGGAACCTTGAGGGCCAGGCCCTGGTGCACGGCGTCGCGGCCGGCGAGCCGGTCCAGCTCGGGGCGCATGACCTCGAGGATGGGAATGTTGCGGGTCGTCGCCATGAGAAGAACCTCTTTGACGCGCTCGTCGACCTCGATGCGGGCGGCGATGTAGAGCGTGGTCGCGGGAATCTTGGCGCGCAGGGCTTCGACCACGGAGTTGCGACCGGTGACGATTTCGTGCTCGTCGATCTGCTGCGCCCGACGGGTGGAGGTTCCGCCGCCGCCGCTGCGGCCGGTGGAGGTTCCGCCGCTGCGGCCGGTGCCGCGCGGGCCGCCCTGGGAGGCGCCACGGTTGCCGCCGCGGGAAGCGCCAGGAGCGCCCCGGCCGCCGCGCGGGGCCGCGTTGCGGTCGCCGTCGCTGCTGCCGAAGGCGCCGTTGGTGCCGCCGCCGGCGGGCGCGCTGGAGCGGGTGCCGCCGGCCGCGGTGAAGCGTTCGGAGGCGGCCTTACGCTTGCCGGCGGGATGGTACGGACGGTCTTCCGCCTTCGGGGTGGGCTTTTTGCCCTCGAGCGCCTGACGGCCCTGGCCGCCGGACCCTACCTGGCCGCCGCGGCTGCCCTTGCGCACGGACCCGGTGCGGGCCTTGCGGTCTGTGTTCTTCATCAGTCAAAACTCCAATGGGCACCCGAGGGGGTGTCTTCGATGGTAATTCCGGCGGCGAGGAGTTCGTCCCGGATGCGGTCTGCAGCCTTGTAGTCGCGGGCGGACCGGGACGTATCCCGGTCGTTGAGCAGTCGTTCCACGAGAGCGGTCAGTGCGACCATGGCGGGAGCATCCGTCGAAACGGCCCACTCCGGTGCCAGCGGGTTGATCCCGAGCACCTCGCTCATGGCGAGCACCGCTCCGCGAGCGGATGCCGCGGCGTGCAAATCTTCGGAGTCGAGCGCGGCATTACCCACTCGAACAGTGTCGTGCAGCACGCCGAGCGCGGCCGGCACGGCGAGGTCGTCGTTCATCGCGGTGGCGAAGTCGACCGGCACGATTTCGACGCCGGTGCCGGCGAACCGGGTGTCGGCGAGCCGGCGGTCGGCGCGGTCCAGGAAACTCTCGACGCGTTCCAGCGCGGCCTCGGCCTCGACGAGCGACCCGTCGTGGTAGTCGATGGTGGACCGGTAGTGCGCGGCACCGAGGTAGTAGCGCACGACGATCGGGCGGGCTTTCGCGAGCAGTTCGGCGGCGAAAATGGAGTTGCCGAGCGACTTGGACATCTTCTGCCCGTTGACGTTGACGAGACCGTTGTGCACCCAGTAGCGCGCAAAACCGTCACCGGCAGCCGCCGACTGGGCCAGTTCGTTCTCGTGGTGCGGAAACCGCAGGTCCAGTCCGCCGCCGTGGATGTCGAATTCACGGCCGAGGTAGCGAGCCGACATGGCGGAGCATTCGATGTGCCAGCCGGGCCGGCCGGAGCCCCACGGGGAGTCCCAGGCGGCGGAGAGCGGTTCGGTGTCTTTGTAGCCCTTCCAGAGGGCGAAGTCGCGGGGGTCCCGTTTGCCGCGCGGGTCGGCGTCTGCGGCGGATTCCATGTTGTCAGGGTTCTGCCGGGTGAGCTCGCCGTAGGCGGGCCAGCTGCGGGTGTCGAAGTACACGTCGGCGCTGCCGTCGGCGGCACGGTAGGCGTGGCCGAGGCCGATCAGCCGGGCGATGTGTTCCTGCATCTGCTGAATGCTGGCGGTGGCGCGCGGCTCGTAAGTGGGGGCGAGAATTCCCAGACCCTGATAGGCGGCGGTGAATTCCAGTTCGAACCGGTACGCGAGCGCCCACCACTGTTCTAGGCCGTCCGCGGGGGCATTGATAAGGATCTTGTCGTCGATGTCGGTGACGTTCCGAATGAAGGTGACGTCGTTGCCCTGGTAGCTGAGCCAGCGGCGCAGCTGGTCGTAGACCAGGGCGCTGCGCAGGTGGCCGATGTGCGGGCTGGACTGCACGGTGGGACCGCAGACGTAGATGCCGACCGCGCCGGGCACGAGCGGGGTGAAGTCACGAAGGGCCTGGGCCTTCGAATCGTTAAGTCGCATAGTCACAGGCTCAGTTTAGGTCAGCGCGCTGAGGTCAGCGCCGTCGGCCGGCTGCTCGAGGGGCGTCAGCACGGCACTGGCCATCGCGGCCAGGCCCTCGCCGCGGCCGGTGAATCCGAGCGCGTCGGTGGTGGTGGCGGAGACGTTGACCGGGGCACCGAGCAGCCCGCTGAGGTACCGCTGGGCTTCGTCGCGGCGCGGGCTGAGCTTGGGCCGGTTGCCGATGATCTGTACCGAGACGTTGCCGATCCGAAATCCGGCGGCCGTGATCAGGCTGAGCGTTTCACGCAGGAACACGTCGCCGTGGGCGTTCACGAGGCGGTCGTCGTCGACGCCGAAGATGCCGCCGATGTCGCCGAGGCCGGCGGCGGCGAGCAGGGCGTCGCAGATGGCGTGCACGGCGGCGTCACCGTCGCTGTGCCCGGAGAGGCCGCGCTCTCCCGGCCAGTGCAGCCCGGCCAGCCAGAGCGGGGATTCGTCGTCGAAGCGGTGCACGTCAAGTCCCGTGCCGATATGCGGCACGGCCGGGGCAGCGGTCGGGGTCGGGACAGCGGTCGGGGTTCCGGCGGCGACCAGGTGCTCGGCACGGTCCAGGTCGGCGCGGGTGGTGATTTTGAAGGCGAGCGGATGCCCGAGGATCACCTGAACGACGTGGCCGGCGGCGGCGACAATGGCCGCGTCGTCGGTCATCTCCGGGGAGGCGTCCGCGACGGCGTCCACAAGCATGGAGCGGGGAAACCCCTGCGGTGTCTGCACCGCGGACAGTTCGGAGCGGTCCACGGTGCCCAGCGCCACACCGTCGGCGTCGATGCGTTTGATGGTGTCGCTCACGGCCAGACCCGGGATGACGCCGTGCCCGGTGCGGCGCACGGCGGCCACGACGTCGTCTGCGAGGCCGCTCGGGGTCAGCGCGCGTGCGGCGTCGTGTACGAGCACAACGCTGACGCTGGGCAGCAGCGCGGCCAGGCCACGCTGCACTGATTCCTGACGTGTGTCGCCGCCCACAACGACGTCGACGCG
>JBBQYN010000091.1:0-8882 GCA_038208655.1 Actinomycetales bacterium | reverse complement strand
AAGTACATCGAAGCCCAGGAAGTTCTGCTCAAGGACCTGCCCACGATTCCGCTGTGGTACTCCAACGCCACCGGCGTGTGGAGTGAGAATGTCTCCAACGTTGAATTCGGTTGGGACTCGGTTCCGCTGTACCACGAAATCACAAAGGGTTAGTATTCATTAACTCAGTCTCATGTTTCTGCGATGCCCGGGGTGACGAGCCCCGGGCATCGCAGTGATTGTGCCTGCACCGACTTGACTCTCAGTGATTGTGAACTCATGTTTATTCTGTACACCGTGGAAACCTGATGCTCTGGTACACCGGCAAACGCCTGCTCCAGATGATCCCCGTTTTCTTTGGCGCCACCTTCCTCATTTACTTCATGGTGTTCTCCCTTCCCGGGGACCCCATTGCGGCCCTCTACGGAGACCGCGCGCCGTCGCAGGGCGTGATCGATCAGATCCGTGCCGAGTACAACCTCGACAAGCCGCTGATCCAGCAGTACCTGATCTACATCGGCGGATTCTTCCAGGGTGACCTGGGCACCACCTACTCCGGACGCCCCGTCTCCGAGGTCATGGCGGCCGCGTTCCCCATCACGTTCCGACTGGCGATGCTGGCTCTGTTCTTCGAAGCCACCGCCGGTATCCTCGTGGGCCTGGTTGCCGGCCTGCGCAAGGGCAAGCTGTTCGATGCGAGCGCTCTCGTCGTGAGCCTGCTCCTGATCAGTGTGCCGACGTTCGTGATCGGCTTTGTGCTGCAGTTCGTCTTCGGTGTGCAATTAGGCTGGGCCCGAACCACGGTCAGTGGCACCGCGCCCCTGAACGAACTGATACTGCCCGCGCTGGTGCTGGCATCCGTCTCATTCGCCTACATCGTGCGGCTGACCCGGGCCAGCGTGTCCGACAACCTCAACGCGGACTTCGTGCGCACCGCGACGGCGAAGGGGCTCTCCCGCCCCCGCGTCGTGACCGTGCACGTGCTGCGCAACTCCCTGGTACCCGTGGTCACCTTTCTGGGCGTCGACATCGGCTCGCTCATGGTCGGTGCCATCGTCACGGAAGGCATCTTCAACATCAACGGCGTGGGCGGAGTGGTCTACAAGGCCATCGGCCTGGGCGAAGGACCGACTGTGGTGTCATTCATCGCCGTCATGGTCGTGATCTTCGTGGTCGCGAACCTGCTCGTCGACCTTCTCTACGCCCTACTGGACCCGAGGATTCGTTATGCCAAGTAGCACTACCACCCCCGCGAACCCGGGGCAGGGCCACTTTGTGGCCGCGCTGGAAGACTCGCCGATCATGGCCGTCGACCGGCTGGACGAAACACAGAAAGCACGCAGCACCTGGGCGGATGCCTGGGATTCCATGCGTCGTCGGCCCATGTTCTGGGTGTCCTCGGCATTGATCCTGGTGATCTTTATCGTGGCGCTGTTCCCGAGCCTGTTCACGTCTGTCTCGCCGACGGCGTGCGACCTGGGCTCAAGCAATGGCGCACCGAGCGCCGCACACCCGTTCGGGTTCACCCGGCAGGGCTGTGACGTGTTCGCCCGCGTCATCTTCGGCACTCAGGCCTCGGTCACCGTGGGTATTCTCGCCACGTTCCTGGTCACCATTGTCGGCATCATCGTGGGCGCCCTCGCCGGGTACTACGGCGGATTCTTCGACGCCGTCGTGTCGCGTGTCGGCGACATCTTCTTTGCCGTTCCGACCGTGCTGGGCGCCATCGTGCTGCTCTCGGTGCTGCCTGACCGGACCCCGGTCACGATCGCCCTGGTGATGTCGATCTTCGCCTGGCCCCAGATCGCCCGCATCATGCGCGGTGCCGTGCTGTCCTCGGCCAATTCCGACTACGTCACGGCGTCGATCGCCCTCGGCGTGTCGAAGTTTAAGATCCTGCTGCGGCACGTGGTGCCCAACTCCCTCGCCCCCGTGATCGTGGTGGCGACGGTGTCGCTGGGTACCTTCATCGTCGCGGAAGCGACGCTGTCATTCCTCGGCATCGGGCTGGGCGGCACGGTGATGAGCTGGGGCAACGACATCAGCCAGGCTCAGACCAACCTGCGCACCGCACCGCAGGTGCTGCTCTTTCCCGCCGCGGCACTGTCTGTGACGGTGCTCGCCTTTCTCATGCTCGGCGACGTTGTGCGCGACGCCCTCGATCCCCAAGCGAGGGCACGCCGATGACCCAGTTAGTGACCAAGACCGTGACAAGCATGGATACCTCTGACACCGCCCCGCTGCTGCAGATTCGCGATCTCGAGGTGGGTTTCCAGACCCAGCGCGGCGTCGTTCCTGCGGTGCGCGGCGTGAGCCTCACCCTGTATGCCGGTCAGACCCTCGCCATCGTGGGGGAGTCTGGTTCGGGTAAGACCACCACGGCGCAGGCCATCATCAACCTGCTGCCGGGCAACGGCAAGGTCACGGCCGGGGAGATTCTCTTCGAAGGCCGGGATCTGACGACCCTGTCGGCCAAGGCGATCCAGGACGTGCGTGGTCGCCTGATCGGCTACGTTCCGCAAGACCCGATGAGTAACCTCAACCCGGTGTGGAACATCGGCTACCAGGTGGAAGAAGCCATCAAGGCCAATGGGGTCGCCCAGGGCAAGGGGGCCCGCGCCCGCACCATCCAGGTGTTGGAAGAGGCCGGGCTCAGCGACGCGAAGGACCGTCTCAAGCAGTACCCGCACCAGTTCTCCGGCGGCATGCGCCAGCGGGTGCTGATCGGTATCGGCCTGTCGGCCCGCCCCAAGCTGCTGATCGCCGACGAGCCCACCAGCGCGCTCGACGTGACCGTGCAGCGTCAGATTCTGGACCACCTCGGCACCCTCACCCGGGACTACGGCACCAGCGTGCTATTCATCACGCACGACCTCGGCCTCGCCGCGGAACGTGCCGAACAGCTCGTGGTGATGTACAAGGGCAAGGTGGTGGAGTCTGGGCCGTCACAGGAGATTCTGGCCAACCCGCAGCATCCGTACACCCAGCGCCTCGTCGCTGCCGCGCCGAGCCTGGCCAGCCGACGCATCCAGTCGAAGAAGAGCATCGAGATCGACTCGCCGCAGATCTTCTCACAGGGCGGCACCGACACGGCGCTGATCGACCGGGCCGCGCTGCGCGAGAAATCCGCGCCGGCCACGGACCTGATCTCGGTGAAGAACATCAGCAAGATGTACCGCATCCGTACGTCGGGCCTGAAGTACACCGAGCTGCTCGCCGTGAAGGACGTGTCGTTCGGCATCAAGAAGGGCACCACGTCGGCGATCGTGGGGGAGTCCGGGTCGGGCAAGTCCACCGTGGCCAAGCTGATCCTGCAGTTGGAGACGCTGACGGCCGGAACGATCGAATTTGACGGCAAGGATGTTGCCGGGCTCAAGGGTAAGGAGCTGCTGAACTTTCGGCGGCGGGTGCAGCCGGTGTTCCAGGACCCCTACGGTTCGTTGGACCCGCAGTACAACGTGGGCAACACCATCTCGGAGCCGTTGCTGGCGCACGGGATCGGCAGCAAGAAGGAACGCCAGGCCCGGGTGCTGGAACTGCTGGACCAGGTGTCGCTGCCGGCAACCACGCAGTTTCGGTACCCGAGTGAACTCTCGGGCGGCCAGCGCCAGCGCATCGCCATCGCCCGGGCGCTCGCGTTGAAGCCTGACGTGCTCGTGCTCGACGAGGCCGTCTCGGCCCTCGACGTGCTCGTGCAGGGGCAGGTGCTCAACCTGCTCACCGAGCTGCAGACCGAACTGGACCTGACGTACCTGTTCATCACGCACGACCTCGCGGTCGTGCGACTGGTGGCCGACAACGTGTGCGTCATGCGAAAGGGCGAAATCGTGGAGGCGGCGTCCACCGACGACGTCTTCGACAACCCGCAGCAGACCTATACGCAGGAACTGCTCTCGGCCATCCCCGGCGCGGACTTCGAGTTCGGCCGCTGACCCGGTTTCCCGCCCGCGCAAACCGCCGCGAGACGACATGATTTGCCCCTTTTGCCCGCTCCACAGGGGCAAATCATGTCGTCTCGCGGAGGTATCGCGATGATACGGTACGATAGTACTTTGGGTCAGCCTATGACTCCATCTTTCCATTTCTCGTCGCCAGCGGTACTCTGCGGCATTCATTCTTCGTAAGGATCTATTTTTATGGCGATTGCTACGCGCAATAACCTCCGAAATGTTGCCATCGTCGCTCACGTTGACCACGGCAAGACAACGCTGGTCGACGCGATGCTCCAGCAGACCGACTCGTTCGCCGACCACTCCAAGGTCGAAGAACGTGCCATGGACTCCAACGAGCTGGAGCGCGAAAAGGGCATCACGATTCTCGCCAAGAACACGGCGGTTTCGTACAAGGGCATCCACGCCAAAGACGGCCCCATCACCATCAACGTGATCGACACCCCCGGCCACGCCGACTTCGGTGGCGAGGTCGAGCGCGGCCTGTCCATGGTCGACGGTGTCGTGCTGCTCGTGGACGCATCCGAGGGCCCGCTCCCGCAGACCCGTTTCGTGCTGCGTAAGGCGCTGGAAGCCAAGCTTCCCGTGATCCTGCTGGTCAACAAGACCGACCGTCCCGACGCGCGCATCGACGCCGTCGTTGCCGAAGCGCAGGACCTGCTGATCGGCCTGGCCAGCGACATGGCCGACGACATGCCCGACCTGGACCTCGACGCCGTCCTCGACGTTCCCGTCGTCTACGCGTCCGGCCGTAACGGCGCCGCGAGCTGGAACAAGCCCGAAGACGGCACCCTGCCCGACAACGAAGACCTCGAGCCGTTGTTCGACGCGATCCTCAAGCACATCCCCGCGCCGGTCTACGACGACGAGCACCCGCTGCAGGCGCACGTCACCAACCTCGACGCCAGCCCGTTCCTCGGCCGTCTCGCGCTGCTGCGCATCTTCCAGGGCACCATCAAAAAGGGCCAGACCGTGGCCTGGGCCCAGCAGGATGGCACCGTCAGCAACGTGAAGATCACCGAGCTGCTCATCACGAAGGCGCTGGACCGCTACCCCACCGAAAGCGCCGGACCCGGCGACATCGTGGCCGTGGCCGGTATCGAGAACATCACCATCGGTGAGACCCTCTGCGACCCCGAAGACGTTCGTCCGCTCCCGACCATCACGGTCGATGACCCGGCCATCTCGATGACCATCGGAACCAACACCTCGCCCCTCATGGGCAAGGTCAAAGGTCACAAGCTCACCGCCCGTATGGTCAAGGACCGCCTCGACCGTGAGCTGGTCGGTAACGTCTCGCTCAAGGTCGTTGACATCGGACGCCCGGATGCCTGGGAGGTGCAGGGCCGTGGTGAACTGGCCCTCGCCATCCTCGTCGAGCAGATGCGTCGCGAAGGCTTTGAACTCACCGTCGGCAAGCCGCAGGTAGTCGTCAAGCGCATCGACGGCAAGGTTCACGAGCCCTTCGAGCACCTCACCATCGACGCGCCGGAAGAGTACCTCGGCGCCATCACCCAGCTGCTCGCCGCCCGTAAGGGTCGCATGGAGAACATGGCCAACCACGGCACCGGCTGGGTGCGCATGGAATTCATCGTTCCCTCGCGCGGCCTGATCGGTTTCCGCACGCAGTTCCTCACGGACACCCGCGGTACCGGTATCGCCAACGCGATCCTGCACGGCTACGAGCCCTGGGCCGGCAACATCAGCACCCGCACCAACGGCTCCATCGTGGCCGACCGGTCCGGTGCAGTCACGCCGTTCGCGATCATCAACCTGCAGGAGCGCATGTCGTTCTTCGTGCAGCCGACCAGCGAGGTCTACGAAGGCATGGTCATCGGCGAGAACTCCCGCGCCGACGACATGGACGTGAACATCACCAAGGAAAAGAAACTGACCAACATGCGTCAGTCCAGCTCCGACACGTTCGAGTCGATGACCCCGCCGAAGCAGCTCTCGCTTGAGCAGTGCCTCGAATTCGCCCGCGAAGACGAGTGCGTCGAGGTCACCCCCGCCGCCGTGCGTATCCGCAAGGTGGAGCTCACCGCCGCGGCCCGTTCGCGTCAGGTGTCCCGCGTGAAGAAGATGGACGCCAACTAGGCTCCCATTCTGTACGACAGCACCCCCGCGGCTTCGGCTGCGGGGGTGCTGTCGTTAAAGCGGTCAGGCGGTCAGGCGAACAGCGCCGCTCCCACGAAGCTTCCGCTGCCGCAGCCCGGGGGCACCGCGAACAGGGCACTGCCCACGTGCCGGATGTACTCGTTCAAGGCGTCGTTCTTGGCGAGGTTCAGCTGCACCCGGGTGAACTGTTCGGGGGAACGCTGAAAGCTGATGAAGAACAGCCCGGCGTTGAGACGGCCGAGCTCGTCGTTGCCGTCCACGAAGTTGTAGCCGCGGCGCAGCAGCCGGGCGCCAGCGTTCTGCGCCGGGTGGGCTAACCGCACGTGCGCGGCCGCGTCGATCAGCGGCGTATCTCCTCGACCGACGACCGCGAAGTCAGGCTCGGTGAATTCGGTGCCACCCGACAGCGGCGCGCCGGCGCCCTTGGTGCGACCGATCACCGTCTCCTGCTCGCGCAGCAGCGTACGATCCCAGGTTTCAATGGTCATCCGGATGCGCCGGGCCACCAGGTACGAGCCGCCCACCAACCAGGCCGGGCCGTCCCCGGCGCCGACCCAGACCTGATCGGCGACGGCCGCGGGTTCCTCGGCCTTGATGTTGGCGGTGCCGTCCTTGAAGCCGAAAAGGTTGCGCGCGGTGGCCTGGCTGGTCGATGTGGACGAGGTGCGCCCGAACCCGAGCTGCGACCACCGCAGGGCTGCCCGCCCGAACGCGATGCGGGACAGGTTGCGGATGGCGTGAACGGCCACCTGAGGGTCGTCCGCGCACGCCTGAATGCACAGGTCGCCGTCGCTGCGGCCCGCCTCGAGCATGTCCCCGGGAAAGTGCGGCAACGCGGTGAGTTCGGCGGGGCGGCGAGCGGCCAGACCGAAGCGATCGGCGCCATTCGTCGTGGAAAACAGGCCGGGCCCGAACCCGAAGGTGATGGTCAGGCCGGCAGGCGGCAGTCCCTGCGCCTCACCGGTGTCTTCGGGTGGGGCGTCGTAGGGACCGTCGACCGCACCGTACGCGCCCACGTCTCGGCCGGCGGTCATCGCTGCCGCTGCCGCGGTCCAGTCCTGCAGCAGCTCGATAAGGTCTGCCCGGGTGAGGTCAGCCGCCACGTCGAAGGCGGCGAAGTGCAGCCGGTCCTGGGCCGGCGTCACGATGCCGGCCTGGTGGGCGCCGTAGAAGGGGTAGCCGGCAGCGGATGCCGCACCCGGGGACCCCGACGCCCCCTGCGCCAGCACCACCCGGTCCCCGACGATGCCCAGTCCGAGCCCGGCCGCGCCAGCGCCGGCAAGACCGAGCAGCGCCCGCCGGGACAGGCCGTGCCCGGGCGTCGCCTGCGGTGCTGGTGTGGCGGCCCGGGTCACAGTACGAGGGTGGCGGTGAGCCGGTTCAGCGGTTCGGCGAGCGCGTTCACCTGGTCGGCCAGGGCCCGAATCTCGGCCGGCTCGAGGTCGGTGTAGAGCGTAAAACCGTCGCCCACCCGCTGCGCGTCGAGCAGTTCCTGCAGCGCGGCGAATTCCGCGTCGAGGGTGTCGGCCAGCTGCGGGTCCGGGCCGATCAGCAGGTCACGCACCCCGGCGTAGAGCACCGCGGCGCCGTCGACGTTGGCCTGAAAGTCCCACAGGTCGGTGTGCGACCAGAATTCCTCCTCGCCGGTCACCTTGCCCGAGGCGACCTCGTCGAGCAGGCCGATGGCCCCGTTGGTCTGCTGGGCGAGGGTGAAGCTGAGGTTCTGCACGTTGTCATTCAGAGTGGCGGTGTCGCTCACCAGAAGCCCGGCCAGCCGGTCACGTTCAGCGGCGGTATACGCGGTGAAACCCGACTCGGCGGTCGCGCGCCAGAGGTCCTTTTCGATGGCGTGCCAGCCGGTCCAGTCCTGGCCCTCCTCGAGGTCGGCCTCCCGCAGGTCGAGTTTCGGGTCGAGGTCGCCGAACGATTCCGCCACCGTCTCCACGCGTTCCCAGTGCGCCCGGGTCGACGCGTACAGGCTTCGGGCGGTGTCGTCGTCGCCGGCGCGGTAGGCGGCCGCGAAGGCGTCGGTGCCGGCCACCAACTGCGCGATCTGGTCGCGCACATACGAGGCGTAGTTGCGGTTGGCGGTGTCGACCTGGGCGGTGAGGTCGGCGTCGCCCGTCGCGTCGGCGCCCGCAGCGGCGTCCGGCGACACGGTGAAGGCGGCGGTGCCAACCCCGTCACCGACCATTCCCGGTTTGCAGGCTGTGAAGTAGTCACCCGCGGGCAGCTGCACGACGAGGGTACGGGTGATGCCCGGGCCCACATTCTCGACCTCACCCATGATGCGCAGTCGGTCGGAGGCGAGCAGATAGAACTCGGTGACCTGGGTGCCGGAGTTCGTCACGCTGAAGCTGGTCGCGCCGGCCGTGGCGGTGTCGGTGGACACGGCGCAGGCGTCGGCGCTGCTGTTCACCGTGACCGTGCCGGCCGCGGCGTCGGGGCTGTTGGCCACGCAGCCGGTGAGGGCCAGCAGGGTGGTCGCGGCCAGGGCGGCGAGGGTGATTCGGGCGCGCATAGATTCCTTCGAGACTGGGAGGGGTGCGAGAGGGCGGGGTGCGTGAGGCCAGGGTTCACGAGGCCAGGGTTCACGAGGCCAGGGTGGGGAGGTCAGGGTGCGGTGACGGATGCCTGCGGCAGCGTGACCGGAACGACGTTCACGGGTGCTACCCCGCCCTGCGCGGCGCGGCCGTGCGCGCGGCCCGGGGTTAGGCTGCGGCGCAGGAACAGGGTCAACGTGGGCACCAGGTAGGCCACGTAGACCACGGCCTGCAGCCAGGTGGTCGCGGGCGAGAAGTTCAGGGTGCCCGTGAGCAGCGTGCCGTACCAGCT
>JBBQYN010000090.1:0-8964 GCA_038208655.1 Actinomycetales bacterium | reverse complement strand
CCGTAACCGGCTAACTGCACCCGCACCGGCAGCACCTCGGTGCGCACCGCACCGGGGTCCACGAGCGCGCACAGGGCGCCGGCATCACCGATCAGGCCGGAATAGTCCGCGACCCGCCCGGAGTCCGGGGTGACCCGGGTGCCCAGCAGCGTGCCCACGGCGTGCGCCAGCGGCGAGACCTCGGACGCCAGACGGTCGGCGACCGCCTCGGGAACGGCCACGTGGTTGAACACGTCGAGGCCGTACATGTAGGTCGGCACGCCTGAGTCGAGCACGATCGCCGCGGCCTCCGGGTCGTGCCACACGTTGAACTCAGCCACCGCGGTGGCATTGCCCACGCTCGCCGACCCGCCCATGAACACGATGCGCTCGATATTGTCGACCACGTCAGGGTACTGCCGCAGCAGCAGGGCCAGATTGGTCTGCGGGGCGAGGGCTACGAGCGTGACCGGACGCGAGCTGGCGCGGATGAGCCGGTGCATGAGCTCGATGGAGCTGCCCGGCACCGGGCGGCGTGTCGTCTCGGGCAGGGTCAGCGCGCCGAGGCCGCCCGCGCCGTGCACGTGCGACGCGGAGCGGGCCGGCTCGATCAGCGGGCGACGCGCCCCGGCGGCCACCGGAATATCGCCGGCCCCGGCGACATCAAGAATGCGCAGCGTATTCTCCACGACGTTCTCCAGCGACACGTTGCCGGCCACGCAGCTGATGCCGAGAACGTCGAGTCCCGGGTGGGCGACGGCGAAGAGAATGGCGAGGGCGTCGTCGATTCCGGTGTCCACGTCCAGGAGCACGGGAACGGGCGACGGGGGCGACGGGGGCGACGTGAGCGAGGCGGTGGCGGGCATCCGTTCAGCCTACGTGCCCGGTCGCCCCGTGCCTCCCGGCCTCCGGGACTGCCGCGCGGGTCAGCGCACCAGGAGAACTTCGTGCAGGTCTTCCCCGAGCACTTCCTCGGTCTTCTCCCGGCCGTCGGCGACGAAGCCGTTGCGGGCGTAGAAGGCGTGCGCCCGAGGGTTGTCAGCGGCGACCCAGAGCAGGCAGGGGCCGGGGTCGACGACGGCGTCGAACAGTTTCTGGCCGAGCCCGGAGCCGTGCTGAGCTTCCAGCAGGTACATGAAGCACAGTTCCCGGTCGGCGTCGCCGTCGGACGCGCGTGCCGGGCCGCTGCCGGCGAAGCCAACGATGTCTCCGTTGACGAGCACCACTGACTGGCGGTACAGCGGCCCTTGCCGGGTGAACCGGCGCCACATGGTGGCGAGGCGCTCGGGGTGCAGCTGCGACAGTGCGGCCGTGCTGAGCAGGTGGTCATAGGTTTCGTGCCAGCAGGCGGCGTGTACGCGGCCCAGGCTGTCGGCATCCGCTTCTTCGACGGGCCGAACGACGATCGTGGTGTTCATGACCCGACACTACCTGCCGCGCGGGCACAGAAAAACCCGGGTGCCGGGCGTCTGAGAGAACAGACGCCCGGCACCCGGGGGAGAATCACCGACCGGCGAACCGTGCGGCCAGCGGTGGGGTGACCAGGTTAGCCCTGGGCGCGACGGGGCGCGGAACGACCGGCGCCACCGGAACCGGAGCCGCGCACGAGGCCGCCGACCTGCAGGCCGCCGGAGCGCCCTGAGCCGCCGCCCTGGCCGCCACGGCCGCCGGAGCCGGCCGGACGGGCCGACCGACGCGGTCCGGCCGTGGAGGTGGCGGTGTCGCCGGAGCGGGTGTTACGACCGGCGTCACGGCCGCCGTCGCGTCCAGCGCTGTCGCGTCCACCGCTGACGCGGGCGCCACGGCCCTCGTCACGGTTGGTGCGCTTGCGGTTCGCGTTGGCGCCCTGCGAGCGGCCGCCCTGCGACTGGCGCTGCTGCTGAGGCTGCTCGACGCGGGGGAGCGGCTTGACGTACGCGGCCACGTCACCCACGAGGGCGTCGACGGCGGGCGAGGACGAGTCCACGCGCTGCGGGGTCACCTTGATGGCGGCCTTGCGCAGCAGCGCGTCGGTGTCGCGCTTCTGCTCGGGGAGCACCACGGTGACGACGTCACCGGCGCTGCCGGCGCGGGCGGTGCGGCCCGAGCGGTGCAGGTACGCCTTGTGCTCGGCGGGCGGGTCCACGTGGATGACCAGTTCGATGTCGTCGACGTGCACGCCGCGGGCGGCGACGTCAGTGGCCACGAGAACCTTCACGGTTCCGGCGCTGAACGAGGCCAGGTTACGGTCACGGGCCACCTGCGACAGGTTGCCGTGCAGGTCGACGGCGGGGATTCCCGAGTCGGTGAGGGTCTTGGCGAGCTTCTTGGCCTGGTGCTTGGTGCGCATGAAGAGGATGCGACGGCCCGAGCCCGAGGCGAGCTTCTGAACGAGGTCCTTCTTCGCGTCGACGCCGCTGACCTCGAACACGTGGTGGGTCATGGCGGAGACGTGGCTGTTGGCCTCGTCAACGGAGTGCAGAACCTCGTTGTGCAGGAAGCGGCGCACGATCTTGTCTACGCCGTTGTCGAGCGTGGCCGAGAACAGCAGGCGCTGACCGTCATTGGGTGTCTTGTCGAGAATGCGCGTGACGACCGGGAGGAATCCCAGGTCGGCCATGTGGTCGGCCTCGTCGAGCACGGTGATCTCGACGGAGTCGAGGTTCACGAAGCCCTGCTTCATGAGGTCTTCGAGGCGGCCGGGGCAGGCCACGACGATGTCGACGCCGGCCTTGAGAGCGGCAACCTGGCGGCTCTGTGACACGCCACCGAAGATGGTGGTGGTGTTGAGGTTGTACGCGGCCGCGAACGGGGTGAGCGCGGTGGTTATCTGGGTGGCCAGCTCGCGGGTCGGCGCGAGGATCAGGCCGAGCGGGCGACCGGGGCGGCGCTTGCCGCCGGCGAGCTTGCCGCCGAGGCGGGCGACCATTGGCAGGGCGAAGGCGAGGGTCTTGCCCGAGCCGGTCTTGCCGCGGCCGAGCACGTCGCGGCCGTTCAGGGTGTCGGGCAGGGTGTCGACCTGAATGGGGAACGGGCTGTCGATTCCCTGCGCGGTGAGAACCGCAACGAGGGGGGCGGGCACGCCGAGGGCGCTGAAAGTCTTGGACAAGTGTGGTGCCTTTCGGGCATCGGATTCCCGGCCCGGCACGTCTGGGTCGATGACACCGACCCGGCTGTGGCAAGACGAGGATTCACGTGGCGAAGGTGCCGATGGGCACATCCGTTCGCCGTAAGAATGTTTCATTCGCAAAATCACCCCGACCGTGACGGCCAGAAATGATCGGAAGAGGGCGCTCTACGACGCAGCGAGCGCGTCAACGCACTCGCACTAGCCCCACTCTAGCGGATGCGGGCCCGTTTCGGACAGTCCGCCCCCGAACTACGCGTGTGTGCCGGTGTACAGCTCACCCACGGGCACCTCGACGGCCACGGTGTTTCCGGGCTGCGCGAGCGGGCAGGCCCACATCGGGTCGTAGGCGCAGGACGGGTTGTAGGCGAAGTTGAAATCGAGAATGAGACTGTCATCATCCGCCCCTGGCCCGAGGTCCGCGCCCTTCACGGTGTCGAGCAGGTAGCGGCCGCCGCCGTAGGTGCCGGTGCCGGCGAGAGCGTCTTTGACGGGCAGGAACAGCCCGCCGCCGTAGTTGGCCAGTCGCCAGACCTCGAGCGATCCCACGTAGGGCACGCGCACGGTGCCGACCAGGTCGAAGGGCACGATGCCGTCGGTGCCGGTTTCCACGCTCATGCGCAGCGGCTCTTCAGCCCGGTGCACTTCCACCTCGAAACGCCAGTCCGAGTCGTACGCCGCGATCGGCAGCCCGGTGAAGGCGGCCCGATCGTCGGGCAGCAATGGTGAGGACGGATGCCCCGCGAAGAGTTCGTCACGCCCGGAACGCCACAGTTCGTGGCCGGCGGCGACGTCGTTCACGCTGAGGTGACGCACGCCGCTGTACAGGCCGAACACGCGGCGTCGCCAGTCGGTGATCTGCAGTGCTCCCAGGGATGAACTCATGTCGACAGGCTAACCGCCCAACGGTGGGGTGGCGGCCGCGCCGGCCGGCGGCGCGTCGGGTGCGGCCTCGTCAGTGCCGTCGGAATCCACGCCGAGGTCGAAACGCCAGGTCGGCGCGAGGCGGGCGATCTGGTGCATACGCCACTGCCAGAACACCCAAAAACCGGGCCAGAACGCCAGAGTCGCGGCGCCCGCGCCGAAGATCAGCTGGTCTCGGTACAGGGTCTTGCCGGGGTGATCGGGGTCGGGCGCGATGGCCATGCTGTGGTCCCAGGTCGAGACGGCCGTGAGGCCGCCGGAGATGCCCCGGCCGGTGTCGCGCAGAATGCGCACGCCCTCATGCGCGGAGTCGCGCCGGGTCAGCTCGCTCAGCCGCACAACCTGGATGCCCAGCGGCACCAGGCCCAGGCCCTTCATCTGCAGGGGATGCTCTCCCGGTTCCCAGCTGGTGGGAAACCCGTCGGCTTCCAGAGACTCCACCGCCATGAACGGGGAACTCACCTCACGAAAAACGGCGGGGCTGTGAATGGCCCGCCACGCCGCATCCGGGGTGCAGTCCAGGGTCTGTTTCAAAAGTACTCGCATGTTCACAGTTTGCTGTTCCGGCGGCGGCCAAACAAGCTGATGGGGTAAACATGGAGGGTGGCAATTCGGTTCTGGCTCGGCGTGGCCCATCACGACCACGTGCGGCGCAGCGTGCACATGGGCGTTTATCAGGCCCCGCAGCGGGCGCACGCCGTGCTGCACGAGATGAATGAGTCCGACGGCGTGGTCTACTACTCCCCGAAGACCAGCCACGAGGGCGAGGCGCTGCGGCAGTTCACCGCGCTCGGCCGCATCGCGCCGGGCCCGGCGTTCCAATCCGGTGACAGCACCAGCGACTTTCGGGCCTGGCGTCTCCGCACCGACTACGACCCGGGCCGCGAAGCCACCCCGATTCGGCCACTGCTGGGGGTCCTGGAGCTCAGCAGGGGAAACCCCGACTGGGGCGCGCAGCTGCGCGCCGGCGTGCTCGAAATCTCGCACCATGACTTTGACGTCATCCGGCAGCAGATGCGCCGGCCCAACGCCGACATGCGCTGATTCTCTCCAGCTGGCGTTTCTGCCGCTCAGCTGCCGCTGCCCGGCAGGCGCCCTGCGTAGACTTCGGCTTATGTCTGGCGCTTTCTGGTGGGTCCCCTCTGTCATCGTGTTCGGGGTCGTGGTCGCGGCCGTGGTGCTGCTGCTCGCACTGTTGCGCCGTCGTGCCGGTGCACGGCGCCGCGCCGCTGACGCCGACCTGCTGCGCGTCGAACAGGGCGCCGCAATCAGCCTCGTGCGGGCCGACGATCTGGTGCAGTCCAGTACCGACGAACTGGGGTTTGCGATCGCGCAGTTCGGCGACGCGGCCACGCGCGATTTCGCTGCGGCGCTCGGCCAGTCCCGCCGCGACCTCAGCGAGGCCTTCGCCCTGCAACAGAAGCTCGACGACGCCGTGCCCGACAGCCGCGCCGAACGGATGCGCTGGAACGAGCAGATCCGCGCCCTCGCCGAGCAGGCCGGAGAGCGTCTCAGCGCCGAGAACCATCGATTTGAAACCAAACGGATTGCCGAACGGGATGCGCCGATCCGGCTCGACCAGCTCACCCGGCGACTGGACCGCATCACCGACCGGGTCGCGTCGGGCGCCGCAACCATCACGCGACTGCGCCGCAGCTACACCGATCACGCCCTGGAACCGTTCAGCGGCAACGTGGCACGGGCGCAGCTGGCCCTGGACGAGGCCCAGCAGGCCGCCGACGCGGCCCGCCGTGCCCTGGACGCGGCCGAACCGGTCGGCGAGCAGGTGCGTGACCTCGAGCAGGGCCTGTTCCAGGCCACCGGCCAGCTCGACGCCATCGAAGCCGGCGAAGACGAGCTGCACCGCGGCTTCGCCAACCTGCAGCAGGCGCTCAGTGCGTCGACCGCAGAACTGGCCGAGGCCCGCGCGCTGCGCGACAGCCACGAGGAATCCGACACCAGCGCTGACCTGAACCGGGTGATCACCAACGCCGTTGCGGTGCTCACCGAGCTCGCCCAGCCCGACCGGCTCAGCGACCCGGCCGCTGACCTGGCCCGTCTCACCGTGGCCATGGACGGGCTGGACGTGATGCGGTCCGCCGCGCGCAACCGTCAGCTGCGCCTCGACAATGCCCGCACCGCGCTGGCCGGGGCGTTGCTGACCGCGCGCAGTCAGATCACCGTCACCCGGGATTTCATCGCCGCCCACCGCGGCCGCGTCGGCGCCGCAGCCCGCACCCGCCTGGCCGAAGCGGAACGGCAGCTGGCCCTGGCCGTGGCCGAGAGTAACCCGGTCACCGCGCTCGACACCGCCCGACGGGCCATGGCTCACGCGACGGATGCCGAGGCCCTGGCCCGATATGACACGCACTGACCCGGTCTCCCCGGCCCGCCCTGTCAAGGTCGTGACTGCGCAGTTCCTGTGACGGGCCCTGCCCGGGCTGGCCTAGCCTGAGAGGGTGAGCCCCCTCCCGAGTGACCCCGTCCGCCCGTCCGACCCCGCCCTTCCGGTAAACCCCGCAGCGACCCCGCCCGCCCCGCAGCAGCAGTACCAGGTGCGCCTGGATTGGGGACTGGCCGGGTTCCAGGCCCTCGCTGGCCAAGCGGATGTCGTGATCCTGGTCGATGCGCTGCCCGCCGTGGCCGCGGAACTCAGCCTGCCGACCCCGCTCGGCGCGCACCGCGTGGTGGCCGGCGACCTCGCTAACCGCACCGCGGTCGCCGAGTGGGTGCTGGCCCGGCAAACCGAAACCGGCACCCGCTGCAGCGTGGCGGTCATCGCCGCGGGGGAGCGCCGCAGCGACGGCAGCCTGCGGTTCGCCGTGGAAGACTCCCTTGCCGCCGGAGCCGTCATCGACGCCCTGTCGGCGCTCGGGCTGGACCACTGCTCGCCCGAGGCCGCCGCGGCATCCGTCGGGTTCGGCGGGCTGACCCGGGCGGTTCGGCACCTGGTGGGGGCGTCCGAGACCGGTCAGCTGTTGATCGAGCAGGGCCGCCGTGCCGAGGTGCAGGCCCTCAGCGCCATCGATACGTCAGCCACGGTCACCGAGCTGACGACGTTCGCCTTCCCCGCCTGAGCGAAGCCGCGGCCACCGCGCCCGTTTTCGGCGGGCGCTACGGTAAGTGCCGGAGCGCTCGCCGAAATGGGGCGCGCCGGTGCCGCTAGCCGACCTGGGCGGCGGCCTGCCGCCGGGTGGCGACGCTGATCTCGCGCCGGGTCCACTCGATCAGGTGCTCCCGGGCGAATCCGCGTGCGCAGAGTCCGCAGGCCAGCGGGCGGGTGGGGCGGCGGTACCGATAGTGCACGTGCCCGGCCGGGCAGGCACCCACCCACGGTGCCAGTTCATCGGCGATCTCACCGTCGTGGGTGCGCTTGCCGTCGTAGCCGAGGTTCACGGCGATACTCTTCCAGCGCGGACCGTGCCCGGCGCGCGCTCCGGCGAGGGCGTGCGCCACCTCGTGCAGCAAGATCTGGTGCACCACGTCGTCGTCGTAGCGGGCGGCGAGGTAGCGGGACACCGTGATGCGCCGGGTATGAAAACTGCACAGCCCGGCCCGTTTCTTCGCGTTGTCGAACCCGAAGGTCCAGCTGGGGTCCAGGTGCAACACGATCAGGGCGTCGGCCCAGCGCCGCACCTGCGTGAGATCAGACATCAGGGTGCCACCTCCACTTGGTAGAGCCGGTCATCGTCGGCCGCGGGGGTTCCTCGGCCGTCGGTGTTGTTGCTCACGAACCATAGTGTGCCCTGAGGCCCGGGCACCACGTCACGCAAACGTCCATAGCTGTTCACAAACCATTCGTCGACCGTGACGGTGGAGGAATCCACGGTGTTCGACCGCGCGTCGGCGGGATCGATCGTGCCCAGGTCGACCCGCAGCAGGCGCGCACCTCGCAGATTGGCCATGAACAGGGTGTCCCGCACGATCGCGATACCGCTGGGGCTGGCGACGTCGGTGGTCCACTGGTACACCGGGTCGACGAACGCCGGGTTCTCGGCGATGCCTTCCACCTCGGGCCAGCCGTAGTTGGCGCCGGCGTCGATGAGGTTCAGTTCGTCCCAGGTCTGCTGCCCGAACTCACTGGACCAGAGCCGCCCCTCCGAGTCCCAGGCGATGCCCTGCGGATTGCGGTGCCCGAAGGAGTACACGAGCGAGTCGAAGGGGTTCGCGTCGGCGCCCGTGGGCACCTCGCCGGTGGGCGTCATACGCAAAATCTTGCCGCCGAGGCTGTCGAGGTCCTGGGCCAGGGCGGTGTTGCCGGCGTCGCCGACGGTCGCATAGAGCAACCCGTCAGGACCGAACCCGATGCGTCCGCCGCTGTGGTTGCCGGCCCGGGGCAGACCGTCGAGGATCAGCTCGGGGGTGCCCAGGGTAAGAGCTCCCGGAGTGCCCGACAGCGGCATCCGTTCGATGCGATTGTCGTCGGCGGTGCTGAAATAGGCATAGACCCAGCCAGCGGCCGCATCGCCCGGATCCGCGGGCAGGTAGGCCAGGCCGAGCAGGCCCCCTTCGCCGCTGGGGCTGGCGGTGGGCAGACTGCCGGCCTCGCGCAGGCTGCCGTCGGGCAGCAGCTCGCGAATGAGGGTGCTGTCGCGCTCGCTGATCAGGGTGCCGCCGGCGGTGGAAGCCGAATCAGGCAGGCGCAGGATCGACCACGGCGCGTCGAGTTCTGAGGCGATCACGACCGGGTCACCGACCGGGCTGACCGGCCCGGGCGCAGGGTCGGCCGCGGCGTCGCCGGTACTCGGAGCGGGCGTCGTCGTCTGCGGCGACGCGTCCGGAGCGGGGCTGACGCAGCCGGCCAGGGCGACCATCAGGGCGACGCCCAGGGCAGCGGTGCCCCATCGGGCCGGGCCGACGGGCGTGCGGGCCGGGGTGGTGCGGGCCTGTCGGGTGCGGGTGCGCGCGGGCATCGAGGCCTCGTTCCAGTCGTCGGTCAGACCAGCCTAAACACC
>JBBQYN010000089.1:0-8971 GCA_038208655.1 Actinomycetales bacterium | reverse complement strand
ACATCTCCGGGTTCATGGTGGGCAAGGATGCCGAGGCCGGCGGTATCGCCAAGCACGGCGCCAAGATGGTCACCGCCGTCGCGACCGCCCGGGTGCCCAAACTCACCGTCGTGATCGGAGGATCCTTCGGCGCCGGAAACTACTCGATGTGCGGCCGGGCCTACTCGCCACGCTTCCTCTGGATGTGGCCCGGCAGTCGCATCTCGGTGATGGGCGGCCCGCAGGCATCCGCCGTGCTCGCCACCGTGAAACGCGAGCAGATCGAGGGCGCCGGCGACCAGTGGTCTGCCGACGCCGAGACCGCGTTCAAGGAACCGATCCTGGCGACCTACGACACCCAGGGCAGCCCCTACTATTCCACCGCCCGGCTCTGGGACGACGGCGTCATCGACCCCGCCGACACCCGCACGGTGCTGGGCCTGGCCCTGTCTGTGTGCGCCACCGCGCCGCTGGGCGACTCCGCCTTCGGCCTCTTTCGAATGTGAGCCCATGACCGACAACGTGCCCACGCAAACCGTGCCGACCGGACGCGCCGCGACCGCGGCCGTGCCGTTCGAGACCGTGCTCGTCGCCAACCGCGGGGAGATCGCCTGCCGCATCATTCGCACCCTGCGGGAGCACGGCATCCGTTCCATCGCGGTGTACAGCGACGCCGACCGTGACGCGCGCCACGTGATGCTGGCGGATGCCGCGGTGCGCCTCGGCGGGGCCGCCCCGGCCGACAGCTACCTCAACGTTCCGGCCGTGCTGGCCGCGGCCGTGCGCACCGGCGCGCAGGCCATCCACCCCGGCTACGGATTCCTCAGCGAGAACGCACTCTTCGCCCAGGCCTGCGCCGACGCCGGCATCGTGTTCATCGGGCCGAGCGTGCATGCCCTCACCGTGATGGGCGACAAGATCCGCTCCAAGAACCACGTGGCCGGATACGGCGTGCCCGTCATCCCCGGCGTCGCCCGTGCGGGCCTGAGCAACGAGCAACTCATAGCGGCCGCCGTCGACGTGGGCTACCCGCTGCTGATCAAACCCTCCGCCGGCGGTGGCGGCAAGGGTATGCACGTGGTGGAATGCGCCGACGACCTGCCCGGCACCCTCGAGACCGCCCGCCGCGTGGCGATCAGCGCCTTCGGTGACGACACCCTGCTGCTCGAACGCCTCGTGGCGACCCCGCGGCACATCGAGGTGCAGGTGCTCGCCGACACCCACGGCACCGTCATCCACCTCGGCGAGCGCGAGTGCTCGCTGCAACGCCGCCACCAGAAGGTGATCGAAGAAGCACCCTCGCCGCTGCTCGACGCAGCCACCCGGGCGCGCATCGGCGAAGCCGCCTGTGCCGCCGCGCGCAGCGTGGGCTACAGCGGTGCCGGCACGGTGGAATTCCTGGTCTCCGCGGCCGCGCCCGACGAGTTCTTCTTCATGGAGATGAACACCCGGCTGCAGGTGGAACACCCGGTCACCGAGATGATCACCGGCCTCGACCTGGTGCACTGGCAACTGCGCATCGCCGCGGGGGAGCCGCTCCCCCTCGCCCAGAACGACGTATCCCTCACCGGGCATGCGATCGAGGCGCGGGTCTACGCGGAGAACCCCGAGCGCGGCTTTCTGCCGACGACCGGCACCGTGCTGAGGCTGCAGGAAGCGACCGGCGAGGGCGTGCGCGTCGACAGCTCCCTAACCCCGGGCCTCGAGATCGCGTCGCACTACGACCCGATGCTTGCAAAGGTGATCGCCTGGGCCCCCACCCGGCAGGAGGCGCTCAGCCGGCTCGATCGAGCGCTCGCCGATACCGTGGTGCTCGGCGTGGCGACCAACATCGAGTACCTGCGGCTGCTTTTAGCGGATGCCGACGTGCGCGCCGGCCGCCTCGACACCGGCCTGATTGAACGCACCCTGCCCACCCTGCACTTTCGTGGGGCCGACAACCATCTGCTCGCCGCCGCCGCGCTCTACCTGCACCACCAGGCGCTCGACGTCGCAACCGGCGCGGCCGCCGCCAACCCGGCCGTGAACCCGGTCTGGGCGCGGCCCAGCGGCTGGCGGCTCGGCGCCGCCCGCCCGGTGCGCTATTCGCTGGGCCTGAACGTCACCCAGGCGGTCGACGTGCGCCTCCTGGGGGAGGCCGGGGCGGCATCCGTCTCGATCGCAGACGACACGTTCGTGCCGGCCGGGATCAGCCCCGTCGCCGGGCGCGCGGGGTCGTTCCGCGTCGAGTACGACGGTGAGGTGCGCGTCTTCGCCATCGCGCAGTCCGGGGAGCGCCTGCACATCGGTGCCGACGGCTTCGCCATCGAGCTGCGGCACCGCTCACGGGCCGAGCAGCTCGCCGACCAGCTCGCCGCCCGGCACCGCGTTCCCGGAGCGGTCAGCCCCGAGGTGCGCTCGCCGATGCCCGGCACGGTCACCGCGGTGCTCGCCGCGACCGGCGAGACCGTCACGGCCGGGCAGACGATTCTCGTGGTCGAGGCCATGAAGATGGAGCACCGGCTTGTGGCCGGCACCTCCGGACGCGTCACCGTCACCCTCCAGGCCGGCGACCTGGTGTCCCTCGACCAGATCGTCGCGACCATCACCGCACCCGAACCCGAACCCACCTCAGACAACGGAGACTGACCATGACCTACGACCTCACCCCCGAATACCAGGCCCTGAGCGACACCGTGCGCGACTTCGCCGACACCGTTGTGGCGCCGGCCGCGTACGAATACGACACCAAGCGCAGCCTGCCCTACGGCATCATCGCGCAGATGGGTGAGATGGGCCTGTTCGGGCTGCCGTTCCCGGTCGACTACGGCGGCCAGGGCAAGGACTACTTCGCGCTCTGCCTGGCCGTCGAGCAGCTCGCCCGCGCCGATCAGAGCATCGCCGTCACCCTCGAGGCCGGTGTGGGGCTCGGCATCATGCCCGTGTACCGCCGCGGCACCGAAGAACAAAAACGGGAGTGGGTGCCCCTGCTGGCCAGCGGCCGGGCCCTGGCCGGGTTCGGACTCACCGAAGCGGATGCCGGCTCCGACGCCGCAGGCACCAAGACCACCGCGCACCTCGACTCCGGCGACTGGGTGATCAACGGCACCAAACAGTTCATCACCAACTCGGGTTCGGAGATCACCCGCCTGGTGACCGTCACCGCGGTTACGGGGGAGTCCACTCGCGCCGACGGCAGCATCAAGAAGGAACTCACCGCGATTCTGGTGCCCACGCCGACACCGGGTTTCACCGCGCTGCCCGCCTACGACAAGGTCGGCTGGCACACCTCCGACACGCATCCGCTGGTCTTCGACAACGTGCGGGTGCCCGAGGCGAACCTGCTCGGCGAGCGCGGCCGCGGCTTTGCGAACTTCGTGCAGACCCTCGACGAGGGCCGCATCGCCTTCGCGGCGCTGTGCACCGGCGCGGCGCAGGGCTGCCTTGAGGAATCGAGCCGGTATGCGAACAGCCGCAACGTGTTCGGCCGGTCGATCGGGTCCAACCAGCACATCGCCTTCAAGATCGCCCGGATGCAGGCCCGCGTGCACACCGCCCGGCTGGCATACTACGACGCGGCACTCAAAATGATCCACGGCAAGCCCTTCAAAATGGAGGCCAGCATTGCCAAGATGGTGGGCAGTGAGGCCGCTATGGACAACGCCCGAGACGCCACCCAGATCTTCGGCGGCTACGGCTTCATGAACGAGAACCCGGTGGCGCGGCACTACCGCGATTCCAAGGTGCTCGAGCTCGGCGAGGGCACCACCGAAGTGCAGCTCATGGTCATCTCCCGCGCCCTCGGCTTCGCGGCCTGAGCGGGGCCGCACCGTGGAACAGGCCAGACCCGGCACACCGCCCGCGACGCACCCGACAACCCCACGAGACCCGACAACCCCACGAGACCCGACAACCCCGCGAGAGGAGACCGTGATGACCGACACCCGGCGCCGCGTGCAGCAGCGCGGCCTCTACTACGAAGAGTTCGACCTTGAGGTGACCTACGACCACCGGCCCGGCCGCACCGTCACAGAGAGTGACAACGTGCTCTTTACCACCCTGACCATGAATACCCAGGCGCTGCACCTGGACGCCGCGTGGTCGGCCACACAGCCCTTCGGCCAGCGCCTGGTGAATTCCCTGTTCACGCTGTCCACCCTGGTCGGCAGCTCCGTCGCCCAGCTGACCCAGGGCACCCTGGTGGCCAACCTCGGCTTCGGCGAGGTGAGCTTTCCGCATCCGCTCTTCCATGGCGACACCCTCTACAGCGAGACCGTCGTTACCGCTCGGCGGCTCTCGGGCAGCCGGCCGGGGCAGGGCATTGTGTCGCTCGCGCACACCGGGCGCAACCAGCACGGCGATATCGTGGCCACCGCGCTGCGCACCGCGCTGGTGCGCTGCCGGCCCACAGAGCAGGCCCGAGGGGAGTCCTGATGGCCTTCGAGATGGGTCCGGCGCTGCTGTTCTGCCCGGGCGACCGGCCCGACCGCTACGACAAGGCTGCGGCCCGGGCGGATGCCGTCATCATCGACCTCGAAGACGCGGTCGCCCCCACGGAACGTGCCCTCGCCCGGGCCGCCCTGGTCGGGCACCCCCTTGACCCGGATCGCACCATCGTGCGGGTCAACCCGGTCGGCACCGAGGACTTCGCCCTGGACCTGATCGCCCTCGCCCAGACCCCGTACCGCACGGTGATGCTCGCCAAGACGGTGAGCGCAGCGGATGCCGGAGCCCTGGAGGGGTACTCGGTGATCGCCCTCTGCGAGACCGCGGCCGGGGTGCTCGCCGCTCCGGCGATCGCTGCGGTGCCGCACGTGGTCGCGCTCATGTGGGGCGCGGAAGACCTCGTGGCGTCGCTCGGGGGGAGTTCCAGCCGTTTCGCCGACGGCACCTACCGGGCGGTGGCGCGGCACGCCCGGTCTGCGGTGCTGCTGGCGGCATCCGCTTATGAGAAAGCGGCCATCGACAGCGTCTTCCTGGCCCTGACCGATCATGCCGGGCTGACCCTGGAGGCCGATGACGCCGTGGCGAGCGGCTTTCGGGCCACGGCGTGTATTCACCCCGGCCAGGTCGCGGTGATTCGCGATGCCTACCGGCCCAGCCCGGCGGAGGTGGCCTACGCGTGGCAGATCATCGAGGCGGCGGCCGACGCGAAGGGTGTCTTCCAGTATCAGGGCCGCATGATCGATGGGCCGCTGTTGCGTCACGCCGAGGCGGTGCTGCGCCGCGCCTCGCTCTGAACGGGCGCGGCGGCGGGTCGGCGGCGCTGATGCCGGCGGCTGCTTAGAGTGCGGCGGCGGGCGGGGCGCTCTTCAGCGCCTGCTCAACGGCGGTCACGATCTCGGTCGACTCAGGTTCCACGGCCGACGCGAACCGGTTCACGATCGCGCCGGAGGAGTTCACCAGGAATTTCTCGAAGTTCCACTTCACCAGGCCCGGCAGCATGCCGCGCTTGAACTTGGTGAGCTGGGTGAACAGCGGGTGCTGGTCCTTGCCGCGCACGTCGATCTTCTCCGTCATCGGGAAGGTGACGCCGTAGTTCATCTCGCAGAACTGCGCGATGTCGTCTGCGGTGCCCGGTTCCTGACCCATGAACTGGTTGCTCGGCATGCCGAGAATGACCAGGCCCTCGGTGGCGTACTTCTGGTAGAGCGCCTCCAGTCCGGCGTACTGCGGGGTGAAGCCGCACTTGGACGCCACGTTGACGACCAGCACGGTCTTTCCTTCGAAGGCGCCGAACGTGGTGTCGGTGCCGTCGATGAGGGTGAGGGGGATGTCGTAGAGCGGGGTAACAGTCATAACCCGAGGCTAGACCCGTGCCGCCGACACATGCTGCGTGTGGGCTGGGTACGGCGTGCACGGTTGCTGACCGACTGGCGCTTTGCGATCTAATCTTGTATTGTTAAAGACAACCCCGGCCGGCGCTGCTCGGATTCCCGCCGGCGCCGCCCGTTCTTCGTGCTGTGGTCGGCAGTCCGCACCACGCAAGGAGCACCACCATGAGTTCATACGTCACCACTTCCGCCGCTCGTCAGAATGACGTCGCCACCGGCTACGTCACCGCCCCGGTCGCGCACCGCGTCAGCCCCGCCGGCGGCTACGTCAGCCACGTGCGCACAGACCGCGCCGTCCGCGGCTACACCCGCAGCGATCACACGCAGGGCGTGCGTCACCTGGCCTAATCCGGCCTGATTTACCCGGGAGGGCGTCACCGTCAGGTGGCGCCCTCCTTTTCTGCGTTCTGCACCCGTTAGACTGGGACGGCAAGCGCCACATGGCCCGCGCCCAGAACTCGTTCCGAACAGGATTGTCGGGTTCTCCGGTACGAGCCAGTGACAGCGGCATCCGTCGAAGCTCATCGCGATTCTCGCGTACCTTCCGCGTCGCCGTTTCAGCGCGCACAGACCTGTAACACCGCAGACACACAACATCGCAGACAACGAAATGAGCTTCATGAGCAACCTTCACCAGCTGGACCTGTCCACTCCGCCGGCCCTGCCCAAGCGCGGCCTCCGCATCATCCCCATGGGTGGCCTCGGCGACATCGGTCGCAACATGACCGTCTTTGAGCACAAGGGCAAACTGCTCATCATCGACTGCGGTGTGCTCTTCCCCGAAGACAACCAGCCGGGCATCAACGTCATCCTGCCCGACTTCTCGATTCTGCGCGATCGCCTGCAGGACATCGAAGCGATCGTGCTCACGCACGGTCACGAAGACCACATCGGCGCGGTCCCGTACCTGCTCAAGGAACGCGGCGACATCCCCGTCATCGGCGCCAAGCTCACCCTCGCCTTCCTCGCCGCGAAGCTGCAGGAGCACCGTCTCAGCCAGAACTTCACCGAGGTCAAGGAAGGCGAACGCCGCACCGTGGGCGTGTTCGACCTGGAATTCATCGCCGTGAACCACTCGATCCCCGACGGCCTCGCCATCGCAGTGCGCACCGAAGCCGGCCTGCTGCTGCACACCGGCGACTTCAAGATGGACCAGTTCCCGCTCGACAAGCGCCTCACCGACCTCGGTGCCTTCGCGCGCCTGGCCGAAGAGGGCGTGGACCTGTTCCTCACCGACTCCACCAACGCCGAGGTTCCCGGATTCACCACCGCCGAGAAGGACATCGGACCGGCCATTGACACCGTGTTCCGCACCTCCCCGCGCCGCATCATCGTGTCGAGCTTCGCCAGCCACGTGCACCGCATCCAGCAGGTCATCGACGCCGCCGTGAAGCACAACCGCAAGGTGGCCTTCGTGGGCCGTTCCATGGTGCGCAACATGGGCATCGCCACGGAGCTGGGCTACCTCAACGTGCCCAAGGGCCTGATCGTCGACATGAAGGCGCTCGAGCGCATGAAAGACGACAAAGTCGTGCTCATCTGCACCGGTTCGCAGGGTGAGCCGATGGCGGCTCTGTCGCGCATGGCCAACCGTGAGCACATCATCAAGATCGGAGAGGGCGACACCGTGCTGCTCGCGAGCTCGCTGATCCCCGGTAACGAGAACTCCATCTACCGCGTCATCAACGGCCTCACCCGCTGGGGTGCCAACGTCGTGCACAAGGGCAACGCCAAGGTGCACGTCTCCGGACACGCCAGCGCCGGTGAGCTCGTCTACTGCTACAACATCGTCAAGCCCACCAACGTGATGCCCGTGCACGGGGAATGGCGCCACCTCAAGGCCAACGCCGAGCTCGCGGTGCAGACCGGTGTCGACGAGAAGCAGGTTCTCATTGTCGAAGACGGCGTCGTGGTCGACCTCGTCGACGGTGTCGCGAAGGTCACCGGCCGTGTCGTGTCCGACTACATCTTCGTGGACGGCATGACCGTCGGAGGCGCCTCCGGCGCCGCGATGGAAGACCGTCGCAAGCTCGCCGAAGACGGCACCATCACCATCCTGGGAATTCTCAACGCCAAGACCGGCGCCCTCACCGAGCCCGTCGAGTTCCTGGCCCGCGGTTTCGTGCACGACGATGAGTGGATCCGCGGCGCAGCCAAGGTCATCGACGACGCGATGCGCGTGGCGAACAAGGTCAAGACCGTCGACGGTGAAGAGCTCGAAGACCTCTTCACGCAGTCGATCAGTCGCTGGATGCAGCGCAAGTACCGCCGTAGCCCGCTGATCACCTCCGTGGTCGTCGACGCCTAAGCGTTCACCACACCGAACAGCCCGAACGGCCCCGCGCCGTTCGGGCTTTTTCGCGCCCTGAGGTAGGCATTTTTGCGCTGTTCATGTCGTGTCCATCTGCCCGGCAGTCGGCCGACGCACCACCCCGCAACCGTGCACTGTAGCAACCCGAACGGCTCCGGCCCTCTCGACAGCCCTCGAATTCGACGAGATCGACCTGCTCTTGACCGGACCGGCAGAATACGTTGTGCTCAAGCAGGAAGCCGACGCCCTGCCCGTCGTGGGCATCACCCGCCCCGGCTACCGCTCGATGGTCGTGACCCGCGCCGACTCCGACGTCACGTCGCTGGCCGACCTGGCCGACAAGACCGTCATCACCAAAGAGGTTGGCTCGACCTCTGGACACCTCGGCCCGCTCGAGATGCTCGCCGATGCCGGGCTCCTCGCCGGCGAGAACGTCGACGTGGTGCCGTTGGGCGCCACCCGCATTGCCGCGTTTGGTACCGGTGAGGGCGACGCCCTCGTTACCGGGCTGTCTGACTTTGCCGAGATTGAAGAAGAGCTCGGCGTCGGCTCCATCACGATGGTGGCCGAGGGCCCGGACCTGCCCAATGACCTGTTCGTCGCCCGCAGCGCGCTCGGACAGGGCTGCCCAACCTGGCTGCAGGAGACGCTGACGGAGAACCAGCAGGTTCTTCTTGATGCCATTACGGCAACGGGCGAGAGCGAGCCCGCGGCGCCCATGATCTCGGTGCGGGACCTGAGTCACCGGTACCCGGACGGCACTCAGGCTCTCAGCCGCGTCTCTCTCAGCGTCGCCCCGGGTGAAGCCGTCGTTCTCCTCTGCCATGATGCCTCGGGCAAGTCCACGCTGATCACGGCGCTCACCCGG
>JBBQYN010000088.1:0-8972 GCA_038208655.1 Actinomycetales bacterium | reverse complement strand
CGGAGCCGCGCTCGGCACGTTGCCCGACATCCGTCGTGGAGGAGACCCGGGCGGCATCAAAGGCACGGCCGCCTTGTTCCAGCAACATCATCGTGTCGATGGCATCGGCGTCATCGAGCAAGGGGATGTTCACCGCGTGCAGGGCCTCCGTGACGTGCTCGACGGCCTCGCGGAGCCGGTCTACCGGGGTGAGGTCGGGGACTCTGATGCCCGACGGGAGTGTCTGTGACATGCCCCAATTTTATCGAAAAGACGAGGTTCTCTCGGGGCGGGGAGGCGATCTGGGGAGAACTGCCTCCCGGGTTTAGCCTGTGCATTACCCAGGCGGGGCGTCACCCTACAGCCAAGCCGTGACCTAGAGCCCGGGCATGCGGGAACGTGTGCCTCGAAAGAGGGACAGAATGCCCGCATTGCCTTGATCTGCGGGGGCCGCCGACCTAGCCTGTGAACACGCGCGCAATCACTGCCCGCAGGAACCGAGGCAGGCATGCGCATCAGCGCAGTGATCGGCGCCGCCCTCGTGGCCGCGCTCGCGCTGGTGACGCTCGTGGGCTGGCTCACGGGAGTCAGCGAACTCGTCACCTCATACCCGGCTACGGCCCCATACGGCCGCCCGCGGCCCGCGCGCTTCTGCTGCTCGCGGCGGCCGTAATACTTCTGGGCCATCGAACCAGCACCCTCATTCTGGGCTCGCTCGTGATGCTGATCGGACTGGTCACGTTTGCGGGCTACGCCCTCGACAGCAACCTGAGCGCGGAAGCCCTGCTGAGCACCCTGAACGTGCCACTGAACTCGGGCATGGTCACGACACCGATGGCACCGGCCACCGCACTGTGCCTGCTGCTTCTCGGAACAGCCGTGGTGGTGAGTCGTCGGCGAGGGTCCGCCCTGATGCTCGCGCTGGCCGGCCTGTCGCTGTGCCTAAGTCAGGTCGCCCTCCTCGGCTACGCCTACGGCGTCTCCTCCCTGTATACCTTGGGAGGACTGACCAGCATGGCCCCGCTGACCGCGGTGGGCCTCGGTATCCTGGCCGTGTGCCTGCACCTGAGCCGCGCCGACCACGGCCTGGTCGGATTGCTGCGCGATCGGGGTCGGGCCGGCGCGGTGCTGCGACCGGCGGTACTGTTCTACCTGTTGGGGCCGTTCGGGCTGGGCTTGCTCAGCGTCGCGGGCCAGCGTCAAGGCTGGTTCGACGCCCCAGTCGGTGCCGGAATCGTGGTGCTGAGCCTCACGATTCTGGGCTGCGGGCTCAGCTGGGTCGCCGCGACCCACATGCGCGACGTGGACCGGGAACGCGACGTGATCGCTCGTGAACGCGACGCCACCGCTCAGGAGTTGGAAGTAGTGAACCAGATCCTGACGTCAACCGGGGCAGCAGCGCGCGCGCGGTTCGAGGCCGCGTTTACCTCGTCACCGCTGGGCACCGCGATCGTCACCCACGACGGTCTTATCGTGGAGGCCAACCGTCGGCTGCTCGACCTGCTCGGCCACGCCGAACCGATCATCGGGCTGCCCATCGAATCGGTGTTCCTGCCCCAGGAACAAGCCGGCCCCGAGCCCGCCCGCGCGACCGCGTACGCGACTCTGCTGAGTGGGGCCGGGTATCAGCAGCTACCAGATCGACGGATGCGCCGGGCCGACCACGCGCCGATCTGGGTGCGGTTGAGCGTGGCCGCGATCGACGAGGGCAGCTCGGGAGCCGGGCTGCTTTACCAGCTTGAAGACATCACCTCCCGCCGGGAAGCGGAGGCGCGGGTGGAGCACCTGGCCCTGCACGACCCGCTCACCAATCTGCCGAACCGGCTGCTGCTCCTGGACCGGCTCACCCAGGAGTTGAACCACGCACAGCGGGGAGGTTATGGCGTGGGTGTGCTGTTCCTAGATCTGGACCGCTTCAAAATCATCAACGACTCGCACGGGCACCACGCCGGAGACGCCGTGTTGTGCGCGATCGCCGAGCGTTTGGTGGGCAACGCCCGCACGTCAGACACGGTCGCCCGTCTCGGCGGCGATGAATTCGTCGTCGTCTGCCCGAACGTCAACGCTGACAGCGATCTGTTCGTGATCTCGAACAAGTTCCGGGCCGCGGTGATCGCACCGATCCCGTTCGGTAGCAGCACGGTCAGTGTCGGCGTCAGTATCGGCGTCGCCCACGGGCTGGGCGCGGAGGATCCGGAGGCGCTGTTGCGCGTGGCCGACGAGGATATGTACCGCATCAAACAGACCGATGGAGCATTACCCGGCTGATGCTGCGAGACTGACGGTATACCCCCCCGCACCACCCCAGCACCACAGCGCCCCCGGTCGACCCGATCGTTGAGTGACCTGTGCTCAGCGTTCGAGAAGGACCCCATGCTTGATTTTCTGTTCGGCCCGATCCCCGGGATCATCATCACCGTCCTGGTGGTCGGTGTCATCGCGCTGATCTACGCGCGCACCATTTACAAGAACGCCGGCCCCGATGAAGCCCTCATCATCACCGGCAAGAAGAGCCGCAAGACCATCGTCGACGGCGCCACCCTCGAAGAATCCGGCCAGCGTGTCGTGCACGGCCAGGGCGTGTTCATCACCCCGTTCTTCCAGAAGGCGTTCAAGATCAGCCTGCGCAGCCGGGCGATCGAGATTACGGCTGTGGCCCAGGACCGCAACGGCATCACCCTGTCCGTGGAAGCCGTCGCCATCGTGAAGGTCGGCGACGCACCCAAATCCATTCGCGCCGCCGCGCAGCGTTTTCTCGGCCAGGACAAGAACATCGACGGATTCGCCCAGGAGGTGCTGAGCGGTTCCCTGCGTTCCTCGATCGGTGCCACCGACGTGATGACCGTCATCCAGAAGCGTGACGAACTCGGCAGTGCCGTGCTGGCCACGGCCCGCGAGTCTCTCGCCAACCAGGGCCTCGACGTGGACTCCTTCGAGATCAAGGGCATCACCGACGAAAACGACTACATTCGCGACATCGGTCGAGCCGAGCAGGCCAAGGTGCGTCGTCAGGCCGAGGTCGCCGAGCACTTCGCGAACCGGGAATCGCAGGAAGCCCTGATCACCGCGGAACAAGCCATCGCCGAAGCCCAGAACACGCTCGCCCTGCGTCGGGCCGCACTGCAGCTGGACACCGACAAGGCCGCCGCCGAAGCCGCCGCGTCCAAGCCGCTCGCTGAGGCAAAAGCCCAGCAGGCCATCGTGCAGGAGCAGGAACGCACCGCTCAGCGTCGCGCCAGCCTGCGCAAGGCCGAGCTGGAGTCCGAGGTCAACGCCATCGCCGACGCCGAGGCCTACCGCATCCGGGTGACCGCGATCGCCGCCGCCGAAGCATCCGTCGCCGCAGCCAACGCCGACCGCGACAGCCGAGTCGCGTACGCCGACGCCATCCGGGCCGAGGGCCAGGCCGAAGCCGACGCCATACTCGCCCGCGGCACCGCCGAAGCCACCGCCACCCGGCTCTCAGCCGAGGCCGTGGCCGAGCAGTCACAGGCCCTCATCCAGCTGCGCCTGGTAGAGATGCTGCCCAAGATCGCCCACGAGCTGGCCGCACCCATGGGCAACATCGACCAGCTCACCGTTATCTCCACGGATGGTGCCAGCGAGCTCTCCAAGAACGTCGCCGCGGGCTTCACCGAAGTCGACTCGGTGCTCTCCTCCACCATGGGAGTCGGCATCAAGGATCTCCTCGGCGGCCTGCTCGGTGGCAGTGTGGGCGCGACTGTCGCGGCGAAAGCGGCGAGCCACGTCGATACGCCGGCCGCAGCATCCGCTTCCCCCGTCGAGCCCGCCGTCAGCGTCGATCCCGCACAGATCTGAGAACGCCCAGATCTGACTCAAAACAGATCTGACAACCCCTAGCTTTAGGGGACATCATGATGTTTTATAAGTGATCGACCCCGATCACAGTGTTCGCGGGCGTGACAGCGGGGACGATCATCATGACCGACACAGCGCACACCGAGCCGGTCTACTCGGACGTGGCCCACCCGGTCGTCGAGACGCATCGACGCACCGGGCGGGGCGCCCTGGGCGGGCTGCTCGGCTTTGTCGCTCTCAGTGTGGTCGTCGGCGTGCTGGTGTCCGTCGCCGCCACGCCGGTGCTGGCCGTGGGCGGCCTAGCCGCCAGCGACACCATCGGCACCTTCGAAAACCTGCCGGGGTATGTGGCGATCGATTCGCTCTCGCAGAAGAGCAACATTTATGCCACCCAGGCCGACGGCACCCCGGTGCTGCTGGCCTCGTTCTATGACCAGAACCGGGTCGAAGTGGGCATCGACGCGATCAGCTCCTTTGTGACCGACGCCGCCGTGTCCAGCGAAGACCCGCGCTTCTACGACCATGCCGGCATCGACCTGCAGGGCACCGTGCGCGCGGCGCTGTCCACGGTCACCGGCGGGTCCATCCAGGGTGGTTCATCGATCACCCAGCAGTACGTCAAGAACGTACTGGTACAGAAGTGCGAAACCATCGCCGACGCGACCGCGCAGAGCGACTGCTACGACAAGGCCACCGAAACCACGCCCGACCGCAAACTCAAGGAGATGCGGCTGGCGATCGGGGTGGAGAAGAAGTATTCCAAGCAGGACATTCTGCGGCAGTACCTCAACATCGCCGGTTTCGGCGGCACCGTCTACGGCATCGAAGCCGCCGCCAACTACTACTTCAACACCACCGCCAGCGCCGTCACCCTGCCACAGGCGGCCAGCCTGCTCGCCATCGTGAACAACCCGGTGAAGTTCCAACTGGACCGCCCGGCCAGTGAGACCAACGGCGCCGCAAACGGGTACCAGACCAACCGGCAACGCCGCGACTACATTCTGGGCACGATGCTCAAGCATCAGAAGATCACGCCCGACGAGTATGCTGCCGCCATCGCCGCCCCGGTGGAACCGGTCATCACCGAACCGAGCACGGGCTGCCAGACCGCTGGCGACAACGCGTTCTTCTGCGACTACGTCATTCAGAAGCTGCGCAACGACCCCGCCTTCGGAATGGATGCCGCCTCCCGGTTGCTGACCTTCCGGCGCGGCGGCTACAACGTGTACACCACGCTCGACCTGGACGTGCAGGCCGCGGCGGTCACCACCATGAACAGGGAAGTGCCTAAGGTCTACAGCAGGGGCGACGTTGGCGGGGTGATCACCAGCGTGCAGGTGGGAACGGGCCGGGTGCTCGCCATGACGCAGAGCAAGGACTACAGCCAGGATCCCGCCGTGCAGGCCGCCGGTGCCAACTACACGGGCATCAACTACAACACCGACTTCAGCGAGGGCGGCTCGAGCGGGTTCCAGCCCGGCTCGACTTACAAGGTCTTCACCCTCGCGGAATGGCTCAAGGAAGGGCACGCCCTGAACGATCGGGTGGATTCCCGCCGCAGGGCCAACTGGGGTACGTTCCAGGACAGTTGTCTGGGCCCGCAGAACTATGACCGGCAGAACTGGAACCCCCGCAACGACGCCAATGAGGCCGGCGCCAACTACAGCGCCCTGGAATCCACGATCGGCTCGATCAACACCGGGTTCATCGGCATGGCCAAGCGCATCGACCTGTGCGGCATCCGTCAGAGGGCCGAAGCCTTCGGCGTGCACCGCGCCGACGGCACGCCGCTGCTGCAGAGCGCGGCGACGGTCATCGGCACGAACGAAATCGCGCCGCTGACCATGGCGGTGGCGTTCGCCGGCATCGCCAACAAGGGCGTAACCTGCTCTCCTATCGCGATCGACCGTATTCTCGGCCCGAACGGGTCCGAACTGACCGTGCCGGCACCGAGCTGTACAACCTCGGTGGACCCGGGCATAGCGGCGAGCATGGCCTACGCCATGCACCAGGTGATGCTGCGCGGCACTGGTCGGCAGTCCAACGCGGCCACGCTGCCGGCCGTACCCATGATCGGCAAGACCGGGACGACCGAGGGGGCCAAGGACACCTGGATGAGCGGTGCCAGCACCAAGGTCGCCACCGTAGTCGGCGTCGTGAGCGTCACCGGGGCCGTCAACCAGCGCCGACTGTCGCTACCCGGTGGACAGATGGCCACCGCCCGGCACCGCATGTGGCCCGCCGTGATGAGCGTCGCCAACGCCAAATACGGCGGCGACGAGTTCGTCGAAGCAGCCCCGCCGTCGCCGCCGGCGCGCCGCCCGGCGGCCCCGCGCCCCGCCACGGTGCCCGCTCCGGCTGTTCCGGCTCCCGCTGTTCCGGCTCCCGCTGTTCCGGCACCCGGTCAGTAGGATGCGGCCGCCGCCGGGGCCTCGGCCGCGGCCGGGTGCAGCAGGCGGTGGTCCCGGGCCACCGCCACGAGGTCCCACATGCTCTCCCCGGTGAGCGAGAGCCCTTTCGCGCCCGACCGGCGGGTGCGCCCCCGCACGAGCATGTAGTTGGTCTGGAACACCGGCCCGCCGATGCGTTCCTGGGCATCGTGGAAGAACACCACATTGGCGACCGGCCCGGTGCCGTCGTCGAGGCTCACGAACACCACCCGGCGGCCGTCCCGCATCGGCGGGGTGTTCGTGGCCCGCCGCACCCCGGCGATGAGCACCTCGGTGCCGCCGGGCAACGCCGCCAGCTCGGCGACCGGAGTCACCCCGAGCTCGGCGAACAGCGGGTAGAACATCGCCATCTGATGCCGGCTCACCGCCAGGCCCATACCCTGCAGCTCCAGGTCGGTCTGGGTGCGGCCGTGCAACTGCATCGACGTGACCGTACGAGCGGACCGGCCGCCGCCCGATCCCGCACCGGCCGCCGCGGCGGAGCGGTGCTGGGCGTAGTCGGGAACGGCCAGCTCCACCTCGAAGGCCAGCTGGTCGTCGGTGATCGCGACCGCCGTGCCGCGCAGCGACTGAATGTGCGCGAGCAGTTCGTGGCGCCGGCCGCGGTCGTAGTCGATGAAACTGTCCAGCGCCCCCACCCGCGCGAGCGCCTCAAAGGTTCGACGCCGCGGATGCACCCGGTCCCGAAAATCCTGCAGCGACCCGAACGGCTGGTGCCGCACGATGCGGGCACGTTCGGCCGCGCTGCTGCCGGTCAGTTCGGGCAGTGCCACCCGGATGCCCGGGGCCCCGTCGGGCAAAGCTTCGACCCGGTAGTCCAGGGCGCTTCTCTGCACGTCCAGCGGCAGCATCCGCACGCCCAGGTTGCGGGCCTCGGCCACGAGCAGGTCGGTGGGCCACATGCCCGGAGAATGCGTGAGCAGCCCGCTGAGGAACACCGCCGGGTGGTGGGTTTTCAACCACGCCGACTGGAACGTAGGCAGCGCGAACGCGGCGCCGTGGGCCTTGGCGAAGCCGAAGCTACCGAAACCGGCCAGCACCGTCCAGATGCGGTCGATGCTCGCCGTGTCGAAGCCGCGGGCCAGGGCCCGTTCGCGCACGAACGCCTCAATCTCGGGAAGCTGCTCCGGTTTGCCGAGGTGTCGGCGGAAGACATCCGCTTTGCCGAGGCCACAGCCGGTGAGCTCGTCAAAGAGCCGCATTACCTGCTCGTGAAAGATCACCACCCCCTCGGTCTCGCGCAGAATCGGTTCGAAACGAGGGTGGATGTAATCGGGGGCGGTTTCGCCGTGCCGGGCCTGCAGGTAGGTGAGCGGCATATTGTTCTGCATGGGGCCGGGCCGAAACAGCGAGATCTCCACGGTGAGATCGTTGAACTTCTCCGGCTGCAGTTTGCCCACCAGCTCCATCTGGCCGGGGGATTCCAGCTGGAAGATGCCCAGCGTACGGGTGGACCGGATCAGCTCGTAGGTGGCCGGGTCGTCGAGCGGCACCCGGTCCAGGTCGATGCTCTCCCCGGTGAGGCGGCGGTGCTCCTGCACGGCGTGCGCCATCGCCGACTGCATGCGCACCCCGAGAATGTCGAGCTTGATCAGCCCCATCGGGTCCATGTCGTGCTTGTCGAACTGGCTCATGGGCAGGCCCATGCCGCTGGCCTGCACCGGGGTGCGATCCAGCAGGCTGGAGTCGGAGAGGATCACCCCGCACGGGTGCACCGAGATGTGCCGGGGCAGCCGGTCCAGCTTCGCGGTGAGGTCCACGAGCAGGTCAAGCTGCTGGGACTGCCTGATCTCGGCCGCCAGGGCCTCCAGCTCGGGTTTCTCCTCGAGTGCCCGCCGAAAATCCCGCGCGTTGAAGCGCCACATCTGCTTGGCGATGCCGGCGATCTGCTCGGGCGGCAACCCCAGCGCCAGGCCGGCGTCGCGCACGGCGCCGCGGCCCCGGTACGCGTTGGTCATCGACATCAGCGAGACCCGGTCGGCGCCGAAGGTCTCGAACAGGGTGCGGTAGATGTCGTGCCGGCGGGCGGATTCCACATCCAGGTCGATGTCGGGCAGGGTCTGCCGTTCGGGGGAGAGAAAGCGCTCCCAGAGCAGGCCGTTGGAGATCGGCTCGACCGAGGAGGTGCGCAGCGCATAGTTGAGCACGGAGCCCACCCCCGACCCGCGGGCCTGAATGCGCACACCCATGCCACGCACGATGTCGGCCACCTTCGACACGGTGAGAAAGTAGCTGGCGAAGCCGAGGTGCTCCACGGTGGCCATCTCGTGGGCGAGCCGGCTGTGCGCTGCGTCAACGGCGCGGGTGCCGTCACGGGCATAGAGGTCGTCGATGCCGTGCCTGGCGCGCCGCCACAGCTCCGTCAGCGGGTCACCGGTCACGCCGATGATGCGGGCCTCGGGCATGCGCGGCCGACCCAGCCCCAGGTCGGTGGCCGGGTCGAGGGTTGCCCGGTCGGCGAGCTGCTCGGTGTGGCGCAGCATCCGTTCCAGAGCGCCGTCGTCGTGCTGGCCGGCGTCCACGACCATGCGGGCCACCTGCCGCATCGCTGCGGCCGGTTTCAGCCAGGCCTGGCCGTTGAGTTGCGGATGCTGCAGCTGGGCCAGGGCGGTCAGGGTACGGGCCGCGTCGGCCAGATCGGCGGTGACGGCTTCGTCGGGGGTGCCGTAGCGCACCGCGTTGCTGAGCACGGCCGGCAGGGAGGTGCGTTCGGCGAGGGCGAGC
>JBBQYN010000087.1:0-8984 GCA_038208655.1 Actinomycetales bacterium | reverse complement strand
GCAGCAAACCGGCCGATCCTGCGTGTGTGCGCCCGTCACGCCCGCTTCGGTGGCTAGGCTTGCAGGGTGAACGTGATCCAGGAGTTTGAGACGCGCATGCTCCCCGATTTGGTTCCCGGTTTTCGGCAGCTGGTCGGACAGGCACGCGTGAGTGACCCGACCCTGCTTAACGAGCGCACCATGGTGCGCATGCTGGTGCCGGTGCAGTGGATTCTGCGCCGGGTCGGCAGCGAGGGCATCCGTCTCACCAAGGCCGGGCACCTACCGCCGGCCGTCGTCGCCGAAGTCACCTCGGAGCTGGACTGGAACTGGCCGATCAACGTGGTGCGGGAATCCCAGATTCGCCCGCTGCAGGAGATGCGCACGCACCTGCGCGACGTGGGCCTGCTGCGGGTGAGCAAAGGCACGCTGCTGCTCACCGCCAAAGGACGCGCGCTGGCCGAATCGCCCCGGCAGCTGTGGCTGCACCTGGCGCGCACCATCGCGCACAGTCGCACCGCCGCCGTGAGCGACGCCACCCGGCTGCTGATGCTCTACATCGCCACGCGCACCCTCGACAACCGGGCCGAATACCTCGACGTCGTGGCACGCGGCCTGCTGCAGATCGGCTGGACCGAGGAAGACCTCAGCGACCCCACCACGCAGCTTGCCAATCAGCTGCTGGAAAAGAAGTGGCGCCTGCTCACCCGGCTTGACGTATTCGACGAGAGCGGCTGGGGTTTTTCCAGCACCCAGCACGTCACCGTGGGAGGCGCGGCGTTCGCACGGGCCGCGCTGAAGGTCGACTCGCCCGTCGCGTAGCTTGTCGCTTGGCCCGTCGGATACCCGGCCTAGGTCGGCAGTGTTCCGTCGGGCATGACCTGGTTCAGCGCGGTGATCATGCGGCTCACGCCGATGATCACGCTGACCACGGTGATGGCAGCCCACACCCAGATGGGCGTGAGGCCGCGCCCGGAGCGGCGGCGTACGATGACCGACCGGCCCACGATGTAGACCCCGGCGGACAGGAATGCCCACGCCCAGTGGAAGGGGCGGGTGAACCCGTCCCGGGCCAGCTGTCGGCGGTCGAGGAACGCCAGTACGACCGTGCCGATGTACACCATCCAGCTCAACAGGCTTGAGAGTGTCTCGGCGGGGTTGAGGCTGGAATCCCCGGCGAAGGCGCGGGACAGCGACTCGGTGGTGTCGACGGACGACGACGCGATCAGCGTCACGACGGGCAGCAGCACGATGGCCCAGATGAAGTTGTTGTACACCGGCGTCTCGGCGCTGACCGGCGTGATCGGCGCTGTCGGCTGGGCCACTCCGTACACCGCGAGCGTGGGATCGTTGAGGTCGTCGGTCCATTTCTGGCCGTCCCACCAGCGCTGCCGGGGCGATCCCATGGGGTCGGCGTACCAACCGGCCTGATGCGCGGTCGGGTCTGGTGTCTGCGTCATGCTGGTCCCCTCGATGTGCAAGTCTTCAGCGTATCGGCCCCACCTGAGCGCCGCACCTGCAGCGCGCAGCCGCTCAAGGGTGATTGGATTGAGCAATGGATGCTGCCGCTCGCTACATTGACGATTTCGCCCAGTTCATCGTCGCCTCGCCGTCGTCCTATCACGCGGCCGCCGAAGCCGCCCGCCGTCTCGACGCGGCCGGGTTCACCGGCTACCGGGAGGCCGACGCCTGGTCGGGGGAGCCCGGCCGGCACTACGCGGTGCGTGACGGCGCCATCATCGCCTGGGTGCAGCCGGCCGGGGCGACCTCCACGACCCCGTTTCGCATTCTCGGCGCCCATACCGACTCGCCCGGGTTCAAACTCAAGCCCAAACCCACCATCGGCGCCCACGGGTGGCTGCAGGCCGGCGTGGAGGTCTACGGCGGTCCGCTGCTGAACTCCTGGCTCGACCGGGAACTGGAACTGGCCGGACGCCTGGTGACCCGGGATGGCACCGAGCACCTCGTGCGCACCGGCCCGTTCCTGCGCATTCCACAGCTCGCCGTGCACCTGGACCGGGAGGTCAATAACGGCCTCACGCTCGACCGGCAGCGTCACCTCACGCCCATCTTCGGCGTCGGAAACCCGGCCGAAGCTGACCTGGTCGCCCACCTCGCCGCGCTTGCCGGGGTCGCCGCAGACGATGTGGCCGGGTATGACATTCTCACCGCCGACACCGCGCCGCCGGCCACGTTCGGCCTGAACGGTGATCTGTTCGCCGCCGGCCGCATGGACAACCTCTCGTCGGTGCACGCCGGCCTGGTGGCCCTGATTTGTGCCGGCGACGCGGCGTTCCCCGCCTCCGGAACCGCGCCGGCGGCATCCGGCCCGATCGGCATCAGCGTGCTCGCCGCGTTCGACCACGAAGAACTCGGCTCGCAGTCCCGCTCCGGGGCGGCCGGCCCGCTGCTGGATGACATGCTCACCCGCATCGGGTTCGGCCTCGGCGCCAGCGTCTCCGACCGGCTGCAGGCCTACGCCGAATCGTGGTGCCTGTCCGCCGACGCCGGCCACGCCGTGCACCCGAACTACCCCGAACGGCACGACCCGGCAAACCTGCCGATTCTCGGCGGCGGCCCGCTGCTCAAGATCAACGCCAACCAGCGCTACGCCACGGATGCCGTGGGCGCCGCCCTCTGGGCCCGCACCTGCGCGCAGGCCGGCGTGGCCTACCAGGAGTTCGTGTCGAACAACACGGTGCCGTGCGGGTCGACGATCGGCCCGCTTACGGCCACGCGACTGGGCATCCGCACCGTGGATGTCGGCGTGCCGCTGCTCTCGATGCACTCGGCCCGGGAGCTGTGCCACGTGAACGACCCGGTGGCGCTGTCCCAGGCCGTCGCGGCGTTCTTCACCCCCGCGGGCTGATCCGCGCCCCCAACCATCTCGCCGGTCAGTCGGTGGCGCGGGCGGCGTCGATGCGGGCGATGCGGGTGAGGGCGGCGTCTTCCGACGATGACGATGCGCCCAGCAGCGAACGCACCAGGTTGAGCACCACCCCGGTGGCCCAGATCACCGGCAGTCGCGACCGGCGCAGGCCGAGCATCTCGCGGTACACGTCGGGCAGTGAGGCCACCGCGCCGGCGAACATGATGCTGTAAAACGGCAGCATCGACCGGCGCAGCGGTGGGTGGCGAATGAACTTCACCGCCTCCGCGACGCGTTCATCGCTTTTGAGCACCCCGGCGGCGCGGAACGCCTCCAGCTGGTCGCGCAGCTCCTGCTCGGAGCGCGGCGGGTTCTGCACCCCGATCAGTTCGCCGGCCTTGGTCCACTCCCGCACATACTGGTCGGCGCCGCCCGGAATCGGACGACCCCAGATGGTTTCGGTGGCCAGGAACGCGTCGGTGAACACCACGTGCACCCATGACAGCAGCTCCGGGTCACCGGCCCGGTAGTCGCGTTCCACGCCCTGCGCGTCGAGGTAGGTGCCGGCCACCTTGGTGTGAAAGTGTGCGACCCGGCTGGATTCCCGCTCGGCCTGCTCCGTGCCGGCGAAGGTGACGGTGACCAGCCATTGGATGGTTCCCGACAGCCGGCCGAGGGGGTCTTCGTGGTAGCGCGACCAGTCGTGCACGCCGGCCATGGCGCCAGGATGCAGCGTCTGCATCAGCAGCGCGCGTATGCCGGCGACCATGGTGGCCATGCCGCCGTGCACGGCCCACGACGCCGAACCGGGGCCGAAAAAGCCGTAATCATCGCCGAGCTCCATCTTCTTCACCCAGGCCGGTCGGCCCTCGGAATTTCCAGACAGAGTCGTCAGTAACCGTGACCGCCATGTGTCTGCAAACCTGCTCATAATCTGACACTACTGGGGTGCGGCTGGGTGCACACTCAGGGTTCTGCACGGCCGGGCGGATGCGGCTGCGCGGCCCCCGAGCATCCGTTTAAGCTGGATGCATGCCCTCCTTTCGCATCACCATCGCCGTCGGCGCCCTGCGCGCCGGAGTCAGCCCCGCCTCAGTGCTGCCCGCAGCCGCGGCAGCCGCCGCCGAGCTGACCACAGTGGAGGACACCGACCTCACCCTGGTCGCCGGATCGGCACGGCTCGTGGTGCGGTTCAGCGCCGACAGCACCGACCTGGCCCGCCAGATCGGTGCGCACGTGCTGGCCGTGACCGACAGCCTCGCCACGCCGAAGGCCTCGCTCGTGACCGAGCGGGTGCAGAACCGCTGGGTGCCCGTCTCGCCTGCCTGACCCCGCTCGCCACCAGGGCCACCTGCGGGCACCCGGCCGGCAGTCACTCAGGGGGGCGTAGTCTCGGGAGGTTGCTTATTCATCACCAGGGAGACCCTTGACATCTGACACCAACACGCCTCAGACCCAGAACGAGACCGGCACGGCCACCCTGAAACCGTCCACGAATCGCAAGGTCATCGCACTCGCGGTGGCCGGCGCCTTCGGAGGCTTCCTGTTCGGCTTCGACTCCAGCGTCGTCAACGGAGCGGTCAACGCCGTGCAGCAGGAATTCGGCCTGAACGACACCCTGACCGGGTTCGCCGTGGCGTGCGCCCTGCTCGGCGCCGCCGCGGGCGCCTTCTTCGGTGGGCGTATCGCCGACCGCTTCGGGCGTATCCCGGTGATGATCATCGGCGCGGTCGTGTTTTTGCTCAGCTCCCTCGGCTCCGGTTTCGCATTCGGCGTCGCCGACCTGATCGTGTGGCGGGTGCTCGGTGGCATCGGAATCGGCCTGGCCTCGGTGGTCGCCCCGGCATACATCGCCGAGATCTCGCCGCGACAGATGCGCGGCCGGCTCGGGTCACTGCAACAGCTGGCCATCACCATCGGCATCTTCACGGCGCTGCTGTCCAACGCCTCGGTGTCGGGCAGCGCCGGCGGCGCCAGCACCGAATTCTGGTTCGGCCTGGAAGCGTGGCGCTGGATGTTCCTGATCGGCGCGGTCCCGGCCATCGTCTACGGCCTGATCGCCATGCGGCTGCCCGAATCGCCCCGTTTTCTGGTGCTCAAGGGCCGCGAAGACGCCGCCCGGGCCGTGTTCGCCCGGGTCTGGCCCGATGGCGATGTGGACCGCGAGATTCGCGACATGCGCGCATCCATCGCCGATGACACCCGTGCCAAGACCGCCGGGTCGCTGCGCGGTTCCAGCTTCGGGCTCAAGCCCATCGTCTGGGTCGGCATCATCCTGTCGGTGTTCCAGCAGTTCGTGGGCATCAACGTGATCTTCTACTACTCCACCACGCTGTGGGAAGCCGTGGGTTTCGCTGAGGGAGACTCCATGACCATCTCGGTGGCCACATCCGTCACCAACATTCTGGTGACGCTGATCGCCATCGCCCTGGTCGACCGTGTGGGGCGTCGCCCGATTCTGCTGTTCGGTTCGGTGGGCATGACCGTGTCACTGGCGACCATGGCGATCGCCTTCAGTCAGTCCGTGACCGTGGCCGGCGAGCTCAGCCTGCCGGGTGCCTGGGGACCGGTCGCGCTCGTGGCCGCCAACCTGTTCGTGATCTCGTTCGGTGCGTCGTGGGGCCCGGTCGTCTGGGTGCTGCTCGGCGAGATGTTCCCCAACACCATTCGGGCCAAGGCCCTGGGCCTGGCTGCCGCCGCGCAGTGGATCGCGAACTTCCTGATCACGGTGACGTTCCCGCCCATGGCCGGGTTCTCGCTGCCGGTCACCTACGCCCTGTACGCGCTGTTCGCCGCGCTGTCGTTCTGGTTCGTAATGACGAAAGTGCCAGAAACCAACGGTATGTCGCTTGAAGAAGCGAACACCCTGCTGCCGCCGAAGAACGCCGCCAAGAAAGCTGCCACGGCCGCCCGCGACTGACGCGCTTGACCGGCGCGTGGGCCCGTGGGGCGCGGGCCCCGCGCACCACGTGCGCACACTCTAGCCGCGCCCGCACCCGAGCGGAAGCACCCGAACGGGATGCGGCCGGAGGCGCGCACGCGGGGTACATTCGATTTCGAAACTGCTGGTCAGTCGGAGGTCGAGTCGTGAACACGAGTGCAGGACACACGGAGCCGGGCAGGCTCCAACTCCCGGTCGAGCCGACCCCCAGCGGACCGATCGCAAGCGAGCGGCCCCACGCCGGGTTTTGCGTGCTGGGTGTGGAGAGCACGGCCCTGGTGCCGGGGGAACGACACCGCATCGTGGAGCTGGCCATCATGCAGGTCGACGCCCACGGTGAGACGCTCAACAGCTGGCACACCCTGGTCAACCCGCAGCGGCAACTCGGACCGCTCGGGGCGCACGGTCTCACTGACAACGATCTGCGCGACGCCCCCAGCTTCGCCGACATCGCCGGCCGGGTGGGCGACCGCCTCGCCGGCCGTGTCGTGGTGGCGCACAACGCCCGGTTCGTGCTCGACCTGCTCAGCGACGAACTCGACAGGGCAGGAACGCCCGCCCCGGCGGCCCTGGAACCGGTCTGCACCATGCAGCTGGCCCGAGACCTGCTCCCGGGCGCCGGGCGCTCCCTCGCCGACTGCGGCGCCGCCTACGGCCTGGATTCGGCATCGCCCGCCGCAGGAGACAGCGCGCCCGGAGCCCTGCGCACTGCGACTGCGACCACCGCGCTGCTGCGCGCCTACCTGCACAGCGCCGGCCCCGACGGCGGCTGGACCGAGGCGATCGACCGCGCCGCTTTGCTGCCCTGGCCCGTGCCCGCCGGGCGCGGCGGAGTGCCACCCACCCGACCACGGCCCGCAGGCCTGCCGCCGCGACATTCTCTCGACGGCCTGCCGCCGAGCCCCCGGTTCAGCGATCGGGCGCCGCTACGGCTGCCCGACTTCACCGGGCCCGACGAACAGCTGGACTACCTGGCTCTGTTGGATCGATGTCTCGTGGACGGCACCCTGCTCCGGCACGCTCCCGCGCATCCGCTTTCGGTGCTCAGCGTGTACGCCGGGCGGGCCCGCATCGACACGGTCACCCGCACCCGCCTGCATCACAGCTACGCGGAGCAACTGCTGCGCGTGGCGCTCGCCGACGGCGCCCTGACCGCACTCGACCGCGCCGACCTGTTCGCCGTGACCCGCATGCTCGGCGGCGACCCGCAGCATCCACTGCCCGAATCGGGAGCAGCGACCGCGCCGATCGCCTCCGCGCCCGGCAGCCCGGTATCGCTGGCCCGCGGCGACACCATCGTGCTGACCGAAAGCCTGATGCGTGGCACGGCAGTGTGGGCGCGGGAGATCGCGGCCCGCGGATTCACCGTGGCCGCGGCCGTGACACTGCGCACCCGGCTGGTGGTGGCCGCCGACCCCACCGCTGCGTCCGGCATGATCACCAAGGCCCGCGACTACGGCATACCCATCGTGTCGGAGTTCGCGCTGCGCTCGGTGATGGGGATGGACTGAGCCGGTCTCAGAAAAATCTGCGCGGTTTCCCCGCACGGTGCGCGCCGAGACCAGACTGACCTGATAAACAGGGGGGATGACGCAGACCCCCGGTGACGCCACCTCGCCAACCGCTGGCCCCCGCCTCGCACCCGGCACGGCCGGGCCGGTCGATCCGGGCGACCTCGCGTTGCTGCGCCGGCTGCTCGGCACCGCCGACCTGGCCTGGCTGCTGGCCCGCATGCGCACCCGGCTGGAGAGCACCGGGCAGCTCAGCGGCACCGTCACCAAGCCCCAGGCCACCGCGGGGGAGCGCGCCGCCGTGGCCCGGCTCTTCGACCGGTCCGTGCGGGCGGGACAGACGGCATCTGTCTCGCTCGACGCCCTCGACGACACGCTGCGCAGCTCGGGCGCGTGGCCGCAGGGCCTTGCCGCCGCCGTGATCGCCCTGACCGGAGAGGTCGCCGATCCCGTGCGCCGCGCCGCCGAACGCGATGCCTGGCAGGCTTCCGCCGATACGCTGCGCCGTCTGCAGCACCCCGAACTGGACGGCTGGGCCGACGGTCTGATCCGCAGCGGGGCGCTGCGCCGCGCGGCACCGCTGGCCAGCGACGCGAAAACCCTCGCCCAACGGCTCGTGGCCGTCTCGCGCGCCCTGCCCGCCGGGGGACAGTCCCTGGGTGCCTTCGCCGCCTCGACGCTCGGTGACCGGAACGCCCTCGACGCCGACACCGCCCTCGGTGCCCTGGCGGTGAGCCTGGCGGCCACCCTCGGTGCCCCGACGACCGTGCCGACCCTCGCGCCGCCCGCGCCGGAAGCGCCGATCGCGGCCGAGCGGACCGGGACCGAACCGGCCGGGACCGACCGGACCCCCGTCAACCCGACCCCAGCCGTTGCAAGCACGGCCGCACCGAACCCGGCTGACGCTCCGGGATCCGCCCGCTGGCGCCGCGACGCCTGGGCCTCGGTCGGCGTGATGCTCGACGAACTCTCCGCGACGGTGCTCGTGCTCGGGCTTCCCGGCGGCGACGACTCGCCCACCGCCCGCGCCCTGCAGGCACTCGCCGAGACCGGCCAGCCGGTGGTGCTCACCCTGCGCCAGCTGCAAGCGGATGCCCTCGGCGGCATACCCGCGCAGGTGTACGTGTGCGAAAGCCCCGAGCTCATCGCGGCGGCGGCCGATCAGCTGGGCGCGGCCTGCGCTCCGATCGTCTGCCTGAACGGGCATGCCGGGGCGGCGACCCTGCACCTGCTGCAGGCGCTTCACGCCGGCGGGGCGCAGCTGCTCTACCACGGCAACTTCGACTGGACCGGAATCGGCCTGGCCCGCACTCTGGCCGACCGCCTGCCCTGGCAGCCGTGGCGGTTCGGCGTGCCGGACTACCGCGCGGCGTGTGACAGCCTCCCCGCCCTGCCGGCGCTGGCAGTTCTGTCCGGGCTGCGGGCCGCGAGTGTGGAAACACCATGGGACGTGGATTTGGCCGAGACCATGGCATCCGTCGGCCTCGCCGTGACCGAGGAACTCGTGCCGGCGGGCATGCTCGCCGACCTCGACACCCGCGCCTGAGCTCCGGCCGGGCCGGACCGGGTGCATTGCGGTCTCGCGACGTGGGGTTTACGCTGACGGCCAGTGCTTACGACGAGAGGCGATGCATGCGGTCAGGAATCCCAGCACGCGTGGTCGAACGGGTCGAGAGCCTGGCAG
>JBBQYN010000086.1:0-8995 GCA_038208655.1 Actinomycetales bacterium | reverse complement strand
GCCGCGGTGTTTCACGATCGGCTGTCGAGCGGTACCGCCGACGGGCATGCCGGCCTCAGGCATCCGGGCGCACGATGGCGATCGGGGCCGTGTCGGTGGCGTCGTGCGCGGCGGGTTTGACCCCGGTCGCGCCCATGAGCGTGGCGACCCGGGTGGCGACGGCGTCGGGGTTGCTGAACAGTTCGAAGCTGTGCACCCGGAGGTAGTGCCAACCGAGGCGGCGCAGCACGTCGGGGTGCAGCCGCAGGGACTCGCGCAGGCTCGCGCGGCCCACCACGGCATCCGTTTCGACGACCACGGCTCGGGTACCGTAACTGGCGGCGAGGGCAAGCTTGCCGCGGTGGCCGAGGCTCACGGTGAGGCCGCGGCGCTCCAGCCGGCCGGCCAGGTCTACCAGCATGGCTTCACTGGCGTCGGGAACCTGCACCTCGTCGCGGCGGGCCTCGGTTTCGCTGAGCACCTGCGCGAGGGCGAGAATGCCGTGTCGCTGCCGGTCGGCGTCGATGTCGGCGGGGCGGAAGCACGACACGATGTCGAGGGTGCGGCGGGCCCGGGTCATGCCGATGGCCAGTAGCCGGTCGCCGCCGGGTTCTCCGAGCGACCCGAAGTTGCTCAGCAGACGGCCGTGCGGGGTGCGGCCGTACCCGATGGAGAAGATCACCCGGTCGCGGCTCTGCGCCACGGCCTGTTCGAGGGTCAGCACGGTGAACGGTTCCGCGCGGTCTTTGAGAATGAAGTCGGACAGGTCGGTGCGCTTGGCGAAGGCCGCCAGCACCGCCTGCTGCACCCGCACGGCGTGCCGGGTGCTCGCGGTGATGACCATGAGCGATTCGCGGGGGCGTTTCACGGCATGGTCGATGACGAGTTCGACGACCTTGATCACTTCGGCGTCGACGCTTTCGATGGCTCCGCTGTCCACGTCGGGCATGCCGTGGCCGCCGGCGACGTAGTTGATGCTCAGGCTGCCATGTCCCAGGAAACTCCCGGCCCAGGGCAAGGAGTCGATGCGGCCGCCGTAGAACCGGTGGTTGACCAGCTCGGCGAGGTCTTCGCCGCCGGCCCGGTAGCTGCGGGTGAGCGTCAGGGTGGGCAGCAGCTCGCCGAGTCGGGCAAGCGCCGAGTCTGCGTGCAAGGCATCCACGGTGCTTTCGGGTTCCCCGGCGGTCTCGGGCACCTCGCCGATGCCGGTCTCGAAGGCCGACGGGGTCTGCGTGACCGGGTCTCCGAACGCCACAACCTGGCGGCCTCGGCGAATGGCGCCCACGTTTTCGGCGAGGGTCGTCGCTCCGGCGTCCACGAGCAGCACGGTGTCGAAGATCATCTTGTCGGTCAGTCCGGCGACCTCATACGGGGAGGCCAGCCAGACCGGTGCCAGCACCCGGCCCAGGTGCGGCGCCACCTCGTTGAGACGCACGGGGGTGGCCCGGTCGGCGCGCAGCAGGCGGCGCAACTGGTCGGCTTCTTCGGGAAAGTCGACCACGCCGATCTTCCAGGTTTCGGCCAGCAGCCAGGCCAACAGCTGCCCGGTAGCGGATGCGTGCGCTTCGTCGACGAGTTTGAAGTCCGCCTCGAGGCGGTCCAGCACCTGCGTGTTGGCGTTGAGCAGGGCGCGGTCGCTTGCGAGCATGGTCTCGAGCACCGACTGCCACCAGGCCAGTTCTAGTTCGGCGGCCACGTCGTTCTCGGACACGTGCCGCTGCGACAGGTCGGTCATCAGCGGGTCGAGGTTGTTCTCCCGCAGCGTCGCGAGCAGAGCGGTGCGTTCGTGGAGGTTCGCGAGCACTTCACTGTCGGCGGCCAGCCCGGACACCATCTCGGTCAGCTCGGGGATCGGGCGGCCGGAGAGGGCGCGGGTGGTTCCGGCGTTGCCCAGCGGCACGTCGAGCAGGCCCAGGTCGGCCGAGACGCGCTGGAAGGCGACGTGCACGTCGTTGATCCCGACCGGCACCTCCGGCGTCACCCCGGCGGCGGCGTAGCGCTGCCAGAGAGTGCGCTGCAGCTGAATGCGGTGCAGGCTCTCGTTCATGTCGGTGACCCGCACACCGGGGCGCTGGTACTCGTCGGCGAGTTTACGCAGCCGACGCCGGCTCGTCGACGTCATGTCGGGCGAGTCCCGCCGGCTCGACGTGGCTGCGATCAGCTCGGTCAGCGGCCGGTCGAAGACGGAGGGCTGGAACTTGTCGAGCGTCTCCCGAATGTCCAGCAGCAGCCGCAGGTAAATGCCCAGCTCGTTGATGGTTTCGAAGGGGCGCAGCCGGGTCTGCCCGACCAGGCCGTTGGCGCGTTCCAGCAGCCGGGGCAGTTCGATCTGGTTCACCCGCTTGGCCAGCTGGTGGGTGGAGGAGGCGTCATCCGTTGACGTGAACGAGGCCCCGTACCAGGGCGAATCGCCGGGTCCGTAGCGGAACTCCCCCAGCGCGGCGGCCTTGATCAGCGTGGCGGCGGCGGCCGGGCGGTTGTGCGCGAGCTGCTCCAGGGCGTTGCGGTCCAGGCGGGCCGTGGTGCTGGGCGGTGCGGGCAGCTGGGCGAGGCGGGCGAGTTCGCCGAGCGCGTCGAGCACCGACACGCCGAGCGCCGAATCCCGCCGGGTAAGGGCGGAGCGGTAGTCCAAAAGCACCTTGCGCAACCGCACGAGGGCGTCGTCAACGTCGCCGACCTTGGGCGGGGCGGCCTTCTCATTGCGGGTGATCGACTGGATCAGGTCGCGGCGCAGGGTGCGCGGAGTCACGGCAACGCCGGGCAGGCCCACCTGCACGAGGCGGTGCGCGATGCCGTCGAGGCTGGACCGGCGCGCGCTGACCACGAGCACCCGTTTGTGCTGGGAGATGAGCGACCCGATCGCGTTCACGATGGTCTGGGTGCCGCCGGTGCCGGGCAGGGTCTTCACGACGAGGGAGTTGCCGGCCGCGATCTGCGCGACGACGTTCTCCTGTTCCGGGTCCGCGTCCAGCAGCAGCGTGTCGGTGGCCGGCGGGCGGGCGTCCTGCCCGATCGGCACGACGGGGTTGTACATCGTCTCGATGGTGCGGCGGGCGGTCATATTGCCGGCCACGGCGTCGAGCAGCGGATGCTCCAGCCGGGTCGCATCCGTCGCCAACGCCCGTCCGACATCCGCGAACGATGACACCACCAGGCGGGGTACCACGTTGAACCAGGGCAGGTGCGAGGTGAGGCCGCGCAGCCGGTCGATCACGGGTTGCGGCTTGAACGCCCCGTTGGTGATGGCCAGCGCGACGAAGGCGTCGGCGTCGAGCACGATCTGAAACTGGTCGCGGAGCGCCCGGGCCAGTTCGGGGTTCAGGAACGGCTGGCCCTTGAGCTTGAGTTCGTAGTCGCGGCCGTAGCGGCGGATCGCGACCGGTCGCAGCAGCACCGGCGCGGTGAAGTCCACGTCGTCGTGGGTCCATTCGGCCAGTCCGATGGCGAGGTTCACCGATTCGATGCCGCGCATCGAGCGCAGTTCGATGCCCTTCTGGGTGATTTCGTTCGCGGCGAGCCGGGCGTTGCGCAGGGCGATTTCGTCGCGGATCAGGTTGGAGAGCAGCGTGGTCTTGCCGGTGATGAACTGCGGCAGTCCGCCGGGGTGGGAGGCGCTCAGTTCGATGCGGGAGCGCGGGGTGTCGCTGAAGTGCAGCAGCGGGGAGCGTCCGCCGAGGGAGACGAGTTCGTCGCGCCAGCGCTGCCAGGCGGGTTCGGCGATGTTGCCGGCGATGAGGGACGGATCACCGAGACTGACCAAATGCGGGGCGCTCAAGTTATGCTCGCTCCCCTTCTGGGTATTGGGCTCGTTCTCGTCGGCGCTGTGTTCGGGTTCGAAGGTGCCGGGGGAAAAGCCGCTGGAGTTACGGTCGGATGACCCGTGCCGGTTCATGCGGGTGGGGGCCACGGCTGGTTCCGGCCGGTGCTCGGGCTCAGGCGTCGGCGCGCCGGAATGCTTCGACATAGAGTCGTCATCTGATTTTCTATCGAGGCGCCACACACAAACACCCTAATTGTGCGAGACCCGTTTCGCCGGGAGGCGGTGCGGGTTTCACCGAGTTTCCCGGCATTCGCCCCATTTCGGGGCGATCCGGCAGTCAGAGCCAGTCTCTTTTCTTAAACACAGCGTAGAGCGTTATGCCCGTGGCCACCATCAGGCCCAGCGCGAACGGGTAGCCCAGGCTCCAGTGCAGTTCGGGCATCACGTCGAAATTCATGCCGTAGATGGTGCCGACCAGGGTGGGCGTGAATAGAATCGCCGCCCAGCTGGAGAGCTTCTTGATCTGGTCATTCTGGGCCAGCCCGGTTTCGCTGATGCGCCGCATTTCGTCATTCTGGCGTTGCGCGACGAGGGTGCTATGCACGGTGAGGGCGTTCTGCAGAATCTGCCGGAACGCGTCGACGCGGTCAACGACGCGCAGAATATGGTCTTTAACGTCGCGCAGGCTGCGATGCAGTTCCAGGTCCACGTTGTACTTTTCAAAGCCCAGTTGCAGGGTTTCGATCATGGCCAGCAGCGGCTGCGTGGCCCGTTGCATCTCGATCACCTCACGGGAGAGGTCGTAGATGCGGCGGGAGACGCTGGGGTCACCGTCGAAGAGCTGGTCTTCGATCTCGTCGATGTCGTTCTCCAGCCCGGCCACGACCGGCGCGTACTCGTCGACGACCTGGTCGAGGATGGCGTAGAGCACCGCTTCCGGTCCCAGCGCCAGCAGCTCGGGGGTGCCTTCGAGGCGGTGCCGCACCTGGGCGAGGTTCGGGGATTCGGCGTAGCGGATGGTGACCACGAAATCCGGTCCGGCGATCACGTGCACCTCCCCGAACTCCACCTGCTCTTCGGCGTCGAGGTACCGAGCGGGGCGCAGCACTACGAGCACCGTGGTGTCGTAGCGTTCGATCTTGGACCGCTGATGGCCCTTGAGGGCGTCTTCGATCACGAGGGAGTGCAGCCCGAACTCCCGCGCCACGGTGCGCACCTCCGGCTCGGTGGGCCGGTACAGGCCGATCCACGCGAACCCGGCGTTGGCCTTCATAACCTCGAAGGTGTCGTCGAGGCTGGCCGGGCTGCTCATGCGGCGGCCCTCCACATAGATCGCATTGTCGACCAGCGCCATCGGTGCTCCTTCGTTGGGTGTCAGTCTGCCGTACCGGGCCGGGGATTCGCCGTAGGCTTTTCTTCAGATGAGGGCGGGTGGTCGTGGTGCCGCAGGGTGAGGTGCACGTGCACGTCGGTGCCCGAGGGGCGACGGATGCCGACGATCGCCTCACTCTGGCGGCGGTCCTGGCGCAGCTGGCCGGGGTGTCCGCTGCCGTTCTGGAGCGGCGCTGCGCGCACTGTACCGGCCCGCACGGCCGGCCCGTGCCGGTGTCGCCGGTGGCCTGCGTGGGATGGGCGGTCAGTTTGAGCCGGGCGGGGGCATCCGTGGCGATGGCCGTCACCAACGGGGCACCTGTCGGCATCGACCTGGCCAGCGTGGCCGCGGTCGCCCGGCACGACCTGGACTCCGCCGCGTTCAACGCTGCCGAGATCGCCGTGCTGCACCGGCTCTCCCCCGCGACGGCGGCGCAGGCCCGGGCGACGTTGTGGACCGCGAAAGAGGCGGTACTCAAACTCACCGGGCAGGGGCTGCGCGTGGACCCGCGCGACCTGACCGTGACGCTGGCCGAGGATGGTTCCCCCGGCGCCGTGCAGGCCTGGGATGCCGCGCCGGCCGCGCTGCCGCTGCTGCGGCTGCTGGCCGTTCCGACAGGGCCGGGACTGGTGGGCACGGTCGCGGTACTCACCGAGAGCCCGGTCACCCTGCGCCTGCTCCCCCGCGCTTTCTGAGGCGCTCCGCGCTCGTTGGTCAGTGGAGATCTCGACAAGCTCGATCAGCGTGGGGCGGCTCGATCAGCTCGGCGGCAGGGCCTTCTCGCCGAGCCAGCGCTGCACGATGGCACTGATGCCAGCACTCCCGGTCTGCTCGCTGAAGAAGCTCACGAACCCCTCCGCCGTGACGTTGCTGTGACGGCGGTCCAGGGTGAACGCGCGCAGGGCGCCGAAGAAGGCCTCATCGCCCACCGACCGGCGCACCGCATGCAACGCGAGCGCGCCGCGTTTGTACACCCGGTCGTCGAACATGTCCTGCGGGCCGGGGTCGCCGGTGATCAGGTCCTGCGGCAGCGCCTCCAGTTTGCGGCGGTGCGCGAGGGCGCTGTCATCGGCGCTGCGGCCGCCGCTGGCTTCGGCCCAGATCCACTCGGCGTAGCAGGCAAATCCTTCGTGCAGCCAAATGTCCCGCCAGGCCTGCACGGTGAGGCTGTTGCCGAACCACTGGTGGGCGAGTTCGTGGGCGATCAGCCGGTCGCTGCCGTGCTCTCCGTCGACATGGTTGCGGCCGAAGATCGCCAGCCCCTGCGCTTCCAACGGAATCTCCAGCACGTCGTCGGTGACGACCACGGTGTACCCGGCGAACGGGTACGGGCCGAATAGCTCGGTGAACAGCTCGAGCATCTCGCCGAGGCGGGCGAAGTCCACGCCCACCTCCTGGTGATGGCCCATCGGGTAGTAGATGCGTTGCGGCACAGGCTCGTCGGCCACGTCAAGGCGCTGGTACCGGCCGATCTGAACCGTGGCCAGATACGTCGCCATCGACTCCGGCTCGGAGTAGGTCCAGGTGGTGCGCCCCGATCGCGTCGACCGGCCGGTGAGCACGCCGTTGCAGATCACCGAATACGGCGCCTCACAGGTGACGGCGATATCGAAGGTGGCTTTGTCGCTCGGGTGGTCGTTGCACGGAAACCAGGAGGCCGCGCCGGTGGGCTGACCGGCCACGAGCACGCCGTCTTCGAGTTCCTCCCAGCCCAGATCGCCCCAGATGCTGCGCAACGGCCGGGGTGCGCCACGGTAGCGCACGGCCACCTGAAACCGGGCGCCGGCCTCGATCGTGGACTCGGCAGTGATCACCAGTTTGCGGCCGCTGTGGCTGATCTTTTTGGCGCGTTCGCCGTTCACGGTGACGCGGTCCACGCTGAGGCCGTCGAAATCGAGACTGAACCGGCTGAGCCGCATCGTGGCGCGGGCAGAGATCACGGTGGTGGCGCGCAGTCGGTTGGTGGCGACCCGGTAGTCCAGGTCGAGGTCGTAGTGCGCCACCTCGTAGCCACCGTTCCCGCTCTGCACATAGGGGTCGTCGAGGGTCTGGGTACCGAACTGGGTGGGGCGTGACTGTGGCATGGGAAGGTTAACTCTGCCATGGCGGGCTGTGCCATGGTGAAATGGGATTCCCAGCCCAGAGCGACCCGGCCGGAACGCGTTCGCCGCGCATTACGAGGGAGGCGGGGCCGACGCTGGCCCCGGCATCCACTTGCGCAGCCGGAAGGATCACACTGTGCGGGCCGAGGGTGGCTCCGGCGGCGAAGTGCACGGTGTCCAGCTGCATGATGCGGTCGTGGAACAGGTGCGTCTGCACGACGCAGCCGCGGTTCACGGTGGCGCCGTCGCTGATGCGCACCAGGTCGGCCTCGGGCAGCCAGTACGTCTCGCACCAGACCCCGCGGCCGATGCTCGCGCCGAGGCTGCTCAGCCAGATCGCCAGGGCCGGGGTGCCGGTGGCTTTCTCGGCAAACCAGGGCCGGGCGACCATCTCCACAAACGTGTCCGAGACCTCGTTGCGCCAGATGAAAGACGACCAGAGCGGATGCTCACTCTGCGTGATGCGCCCGACCAGCACCCACTTCGCCACGGTCGTGGCGGTGGCGGCGACCGCGCCGGCGGTGAGCATCACGACGCCGCTGAGCGCGACGGCCCAGCCGAGGCCGAGGCTGAGCCAGATGGCTTCCAGGGCGACCAGGATGCCCAGCGCGATCCACACAGTCACGAACACCGGCACGATGCGCAGCACCTCCCACGAGGACCGGGCCACTTTCAGCCGCAACGGCGGGTTGAAGGTGCGGGAGTCGTCAACGTCGGTGGTCGTGCGGCGCAGACGCACGGCAGGGTTGCCCAGCCAGGAGGAACCGCGCTTGGCCTTGCGGGGCGTGGACGACAGCACGGCGACGAGGCCGTTGCGCGGCACGGTGCGGCCGGGACCGGCCATGCCGCTGTTGCCCAGGAATGCCCGCTTTCCCACTTTGGCCCGGCCGATGTGCATCCAGCCGCCGCCGAGCTCGTAACAGGCGACCATGGTGTCGTCGGCGAGAAAGGCAAACGGGGCGATGGTGGTCAGCGATGGGATCAGCAGCACGGTGGACGCTTCGACGCCCTTGCCGACCTTCGCGCCGAGCAGGCGCAGCCAGACCGGGGTGAACAGGCTCGCGTAGACGGGAAAGAGCAGGGTGCGGGCGCCGTCGAGCATGCGCTCCGTCATCCAGACCTGCCAGCCCACCCGGCTGCGCACCGGGTAGAAGCCGTCGCGCAGGCCCGTGCCGAGGGCGCGCACGACCCCGATCACGCTCAGGGCGTAGACGATCCCGGCCACGACGACGGCGAGCGGCACGGCGAGCGCGGCACGCCCGGCGGCCTCCATGAGGGTTGCGGCATCACCGACGGCGGCGCCCACCACGAGGGCCCCGAGCACTGCGGCCCCGGCGGGCACCGCGGTCAGCACGATCGAGCCGGCGGCGAAGGCGGCCAGCCAGCGGCGGCCGCGCGGCGGGCGGGTGGCCGGCCAGGGGCGTTTCGGGGAGCCGACCCGCACGGCCGGCGATCCGGCCCAGCGTTCCCCGGCAGGCACCCGGCCGGAGACGGCGGCGCCGGGGTCCAGCGACGCGCGGGCGCCGATGTGTGCACCGCCGAGCAGGGTGCTGCGCGACCCGATGCTGGCTTCGTCGCCGATGTGCACGTGCCCGATGCGCAGCACGTCACCGTCGATCCAGTAGCCGCTGAGGTCGGTTTCGGGTTCGACGGATGCCCGGGCGCCGATGGTGAGCATGCCGGTCACCGGGGGCAGGGTGTGCAGGTCCACGTCCACGCCGATGCGGGCGCCGAGGGCGCGGGCGTAGTAGCTGATCCATGGCGCCCCGGCCAGGCTCGCGG
>JBBQYN010000085.1:0-9013 GCA_038208655.1 Actinomycetales bacterium | reverse complement strand
TCACCGCCCGGGTGGGCGGCGGTTTCGGCGGCAAGCAGGAGATCCTCACCGAAGACCTCGTCACCCTCGCCGTGCTCACCACCGGCCGCCCGGTGCAGTACGAGTTCACCCGCGAAGACGAATTCACCCGCGGCACCGTGCGGCACCCCATGAGCGTCGCGGTGACCCTCGGCGCCACCCGCGACGGCCGCCTCACCGCCCTGGCCCTCGACGTGCTCAGCGACACCGGCGCGTACGGCAACCACGGGCCGGGTGTCATGTTCCACGGCACCTCCGAATCCGTGGCGCTGTACAGCGTGCCGAACAAGAAAGTGGATGCCGAATGCGTCTACACGAATAACCCCCCGTCGGGCGCGTTCCGCGGCTACGGCCTCGGCCAGATGATCTACGCCATCGAATCCGCCCTCGACGAGCTGGCCCACGAGCTGGGCATGAACCCGTTCGATTTGCGCCGGCTGAACTCCGTCAAGCCCGGCGACGCCCTCGTGGTCACCGAGCCCGAGGGACCAGACATCGGCTTTCGCAGTTACGGACTCGACCAGTGCCTGGACCTCGTCGAGGCGGCCCTGGCCCGGGGCGCGGCGCTGCCCGCCCCGGCCGGGCCCGCGTGGCGCACCGGCGTGGGCATGGCCAGCTCCATGATCGCGACGATGCCTCCGCGCGGACACTACTCCGAGGCATCCGTCACCCTGAACCTCGACGGGCGCTACACCGTGCGGGTCGGCACGACAGAATTCGGCAACGGCACCACCACGGTGCACACCCAGCTGGCCGCCACGGCGCTGCACACCACGGCGGACCGGATCGTGGTGCGCGGCGGCGACACCGACGGCTCGGGCTACGACAGCGGCGCCTTCGGTTCGGCGGGGGTCGTGGTGGCCGGCACCGCCGTGCTGCGCGCGGCAACGGCGCTGGAGGCAGTGCTGAGATCGGCGGCGGCCGCGGAGACCGGGCTGCCGGCCGCGGACTTCGACCTGGAGGCCCACGGGCTGCGCTGCGGGCCGGTGCTGGTGCCGCTCACGGTGCTGGCCGAACGCGCGGCCGCCGGGGCCGCCGCACCCGGGGCTGACCTGGATGCCGGGGCCGTGCCTTCGGCGGGCGTGCTCAGCGCCACGGGCCGGGAGATCGGGGCCGAGCGCAGTCTCGCGTTCAACGTGCACGGCTTTCGGGTGGCGGTGAACACGCAGACCGGTGAGGTGCGCATTCTGCAGTCTGTGCAGGCCGCCGACGCCGGCGCGGTGATGAACCCGGCGCAGATTCGTGGGCAGGTGGAGGGCGGCGTGGCCCAGGCCATCGGCACGGCCCTGTTCGAGGAGGTCATTCTCGACGGCGCCGGCACGGTCGAGACCCGGGTGCTGCGCAATTACCACATTCCGCAGCTGGCCGACCTGCCGGTGACCGAGGTGTACTTCGCCGACACCTACGACGAGCTGGGGCCGTATGGGGCCAAGTCGATGAGCGAGTCGACCTACAACCCGGTGGCGCCGGCGCTGGCCAATGCGGTGTGCGACGCCCTCGGCATCCGTCTCTACGAGCTGCCGATGAGCCGCGACCGCGTCTGGCGCGCCCTCGCCCCGGCCGTCTGACCCCGCCGCGTCTGACCTGCCGCGTCGCCCGGGCGACACGTCTCGCGCGCCGTCCCTGTGGCGAATTCAGGAAAACCGGGCGAACGCCGGCGCTCACCCCGCGGACCAGTGTGGTGGCGGCGTCAGGTACTGACGTTTTTCCTGAATTGGCCCCCAGCCAGGCGAGGCAGGGCAGGCTCGGGCAGGCGGGGGCAGGCGGGTGCAGGTGGTCAGGAGCGGGGGGCCATGCGGCCGAGCACCAGGTTTTCGACGAGCTGGGCCACGCCGTACAGCAGCAGCGACACCACGGTGATCGCCACGACGGATGCCCACACCTCCGAGTTCTTGGACTGCGCCACCGCCGTCACAATGCCGTTGCCGAGCCCAGTGCCGGTGCTGAGCCATTCCGCCAGCAGCGCGCCGGTGATGGCCCCGGGGATCGAGATCTTCACGGCCGCGAAGAACGACGGCAGCGAACTGGGAAACGCCACCAGCCGCAGCGCCGTGAACGCGTTGCCGCCGTAGACCGTGATGACGTCGCCGATCTGCGGCGAGGTGGACCGCAGCCCGAACGCGATGTTCACCAGCGCCGGGAACAGCACCACAATGCTGCCCATCACGACGACGGTGGTGAGACCACGACCCGTGATCAGGCTGATCACCGGGGCGAGGGCCACCAGCGGCACGGTGCGCAACAGCAGGGCCACCGGCATCAGGGCGTTCTCCACGCCGCGGGAGAGCGTGAACACGGTGGCCAGCAGTGTGGCCGCGACCAGCCCCGCCGTGAATCCGAGAAAGGCGTCGCCGAGGGTGATGCGCAGGTTGTCGCCGATCACGGCACGGTTCTCGGCGGCTTCGGGCACGGTAACCAGCCAGGTCCACACGTCGAGCGGTCCCTTGGCCAAAAACGGTGAGATGTTCAGGGCCAAGATGAGGCCTTGCCAGGCCAGCAGCACCACGATCAGGGTGATCAGCCCGGTCAGCGCCGGTCCGAGCAGGGCGCGCAGCGCGCTGCGGGCCGCCGAGGGGCGTGGCGCGGGGGCCGGGCCGGCGGTGCCGACCGGCCGGGGCGGCAGTGTGGCGGTCACGGTGCCACCACCCGTCCGCTCGACCACGGGGTGACGAACCGGCTCAGCACCGCGAACGCCGCGTAGCCGAGGCCGGCGATGAGGCCGGCCACGAGGGCCAGGCTCCAGACCCGGTCCACGTTGGCGCTGGACCCGGCGACGAGCATCGCGATGCCGAGGCCGCGTTCCACCCCGCCGAGGTACTCGCCGAGGATGGCGCCGAGGAATGCGGCCGGCGCGGCGACCTGCAGGGCGGTGAGCACGCTGGGCAGTGCCGAGATCAGCCGTACGAAGCGCAGTTGACTGAAGCGGCCGCCGCCGTAGGCCGTGATGAGGTCGAGGCTCGTGGCATCCGCTGCCTTCAAGCCCACGAGGGAACCGATGACGGTGGTGAAGAACACCGACAGGGCGGCGAGGAACACGGCCGTGCCGGAGGGGTCGCCGCTCTGCGGGGCGCCGATGACGATGTAGGCGATCGGGCCGATGGCCACGATGGGGATGCAGTAGGTGATCACGGCGATCTGCACGGCGACCTTCTCGACCCGCGGCACGATCAGCACCAGCCCGGCCAAGAGCAGGGCGAGGCCAGTGCCCCAGAGAAACCCGACCGCGGCTTCGGACACGGTGACGGCCACGTGCGGGGCGTAGAACGCCCAGCCGTCGGTGGCCAGTTGCACGGCCACGTCGCCCGGGGTGGGGATGGCGCCGCCGGGCATGGTGCCCACGTTGCTGAGCACGGTGGCCGCGCCGAGCCACCACAGGCCGATGACGCCCGCAGCCCCTGCGATGCCGGTCGCCCAGCCGGGCAAGCCGGCGAGGGGGTTGCGCACGGTCACTGGACGTCGGACCGGACGTCGGCGCGGTCGTCGGCGCGGTCGTCGCCGAAGAGCAGCTCCGAGGCCTGGTCGTGCAGGGCGTGGAACGCCGGCGTGCGCATCATGTCGGGGTGACGCGGGCGGGGCAGATCGATGTCGATGACCTGCTTCACCCGCCCGGGCCGGGCGCTCATCACGGCGACCTGGTCGGAGAGGAAGATGGCTTCGGAGATGCCGTGCGTGACCATGAGCGTGGTCGCCGGTTTCTGCGTCCAGATGCGCAGCAGTTCGCTGTTCAGTCGCTGCCGGGTCATGTCGTCGAGGGCGCCGAAAGGTTCATCGAGCAGCAGAACCTCCGGTTTGAGCACCAGGGACCGCGCGATCGAGACGCGCTGCCGCATGCCGCCGGACAGCTGCGCCGGCTTGGCCTTCTCGAAACCCTGCAGCCCCACCAGCTCAATCAGTTCGGTGATGTACGACTCGTCGACCGGGATGCGGGCCACCTCGAACGGCAGCCGAATGTTGCTGCGCACACTGCGCCACGGCAACAGCGCGGCATCCTGAAACGCGATGCCGAGCCCGTGCTCGGTCTTGAGCTGCGCGGGGGTCTTGCCGTCCACGAACGTGGTGCCGCTGGTCGCGGTTTCCAGGCCCGCCAGAATGCGCAGAATGGTCGACTTGCCGCAGCCGGACGGTCCGAGCAGCGAGAGAAAGGTGCCCTTCTCGGTGTGCAGCGTGGCCTTCTCCAGCGCCACCACGTTCTGCCGGCCCACCGAGAAGACCTTGCTGAGCTCGGAGATGTGCAGGCCGGTGCCGCCGGTTGCGGCGGTCCCGGTCGTCTCGGCGGTACCGGGGGTGGTGTTGATCTGGCTCACGCGGCTGTCCCGTTTAGTTGGCGTAGTCGAGCAGGTCGGGGTTCTCGGCGTAGACCTCGTCGAGCAGGGTCATGTCGAAGAGCTCGTCGGCGGTCACCGTGATGCCGGCGGCCTCGAGGGTGGCCACGCTCTGCGCCTGCAGTTCGGCGGTGATGCTGAACAGGCCGTTCGCCACGGTGTCGGCGCTCACGACCAGGTCGGTGGCCTGAATCTCGGCCTGCTGGGTTTCCTTGGCCAGGGTCAGGTCGAAGTCGGTGCCGTACAGGTCAACGACCAGCTGAGCGGATGCCACGGGTTCGGCGATCGCGTCGGACCACCCGCGAATCTGCGCCACGAGCAGGGCCTTGAGCTTCTCCCGGTCGTTGACCAAGGCGTCATCGGTGACCGTGAACGTCTCGGCGACGAACGGCAGGCCGTTGTCGGCCAGCGGCAGGTTTACCGGGTTCAGGCCGAGCAGGTCGGCGTCGATGGACTCGTTGGTGACGTAGGCGAACCAGCCGTCGACCTCACCGTTGAACAGCGGGGTCGGGTCGTACTCCACCGGCAGCGTGGTGACCTCGGACTCGTCGATGTCGTTCACCGCGAGGAACGCTTCCCAGAGGTTCAGGTTGCTGGCCTGCACGCCGATGGTCTTGCCCACGAGGTCGTCGATCGTGGCGATGTTGCCGTTCGCTTCAAGAGACAGAATCGAGAACGGGTTCTTCTGATAGGTGGCGCCGATGATCTTGAGCGGTGCGCCCTCACTGGCGATCACGGTACCCGTGGAGATGGCGTTGCCGATTCCGATGTCCACGTTGCCCGAGAGCACCGTGGCCTCAACGGATGTCGGCGGTCCGGCCACGAGGTCCACCGAGTCGAACCCGGCCTCGGTGTAGTACCCCTGGGTTTCGGCGAAGAATTCGCCCATGAACTCCGCGTTCTTGATCCAGCTGAGCTGGATGCTGGCGTCGCCGAAGCCGTCGACCGCGGCATCCGCTGCCCCCGAATCGGCGCAGGCACCGAGGCCGAGGGTCACGGCCAGGGCGGTGCTGACGGCCAGGACAACCCGACGGTTTCGGCTGGGGCGTGCATTGAAGAGGGAGCCTCGAAGCTGAGTCATGCGGGACCTTTCACACACAAGAAAGTGGGCGCGCACGCACCCGGATGATCGAAGCCTAGGGCTCCCCCGGGTCGGGGTCGGGGTCGGGGTCGGTTTTGTTTCGTCAGGTTACGGCGTGCCCTGTGTGTCGGAGACGGCAGTGCTGTGCTTCCAGAGAACGCTCCGGTGCGCCCCCACGCCGAGGTGGTGCTGCCGGTCGGGCGAGTTCTGCTGCCCGGGCTGATCTGAGCGCCGTTTCCGATGCTGACTTTCGGCGCCACACGGTACGGCGTGCCCCGCACGACATGGCAGGATTTGGTGTGATCACTCAGCCCACACTCGCTCAGACCACAGCAGTTCAGACCACAGCAGTTCAGACCACCGGAACCGCCCCGGTGGGCCGGGCTCACGTGTATCGCGGGCACGTCTTCCACGTGGCCGGAGCGCCCACCGTGCAGCAGGCCGCCGACCACCTCGTGTCGATTCCTGACGGCGCCCTGGTCACCACCCCGGCCGGCGGCATCGCCTGGGTCGGCGACTTCGCGCGGCTGCCCGCCGCCTACACGGCACTGCCGCTCACCGATACGCACGGCGGCTTCATCCTGCCCGGTTTCGTCGACACCCACCTGCACTACCCACAGACCTACGCCACCGATTCCTTCGGCGGCGGGCAGCTTCTGGAATGGCTCGAAAACAGCATCTTCCCGGCCGAAGCCCGACTGAACGACGCGGCGTTCGCCGAGCAGACGGCCCGCGATTTCACCCGGCGGCGCATCAGCGCCGGAACCACCAGCGCCCTGGTGTTCGGATCCGCGTTCACGCACGCGCAGAACGCCCTGTTCGAGGAAACCCGCCGCGCCGGTCTGCGCGTGGTGAGCGGCCGCGGCATTCAAACGGTCGGCTCCCCCGCCGCCTCGCCGCTGCTCACCGGCGAGGCCGCCGCGATCGAGCTTGCCGCGGCGGAGATCGACCGCTGGCACGCCGTCGATACCGGCGACCCGGCCACCGCGCTGCTGCAGGTGGCGCTGGTGCCGCGGTTCAGCCTGTCGGTGACCCCCACGACACTCGCCGGGCTCGGTGACCTCTACGACGACGCCCGCACCCGCGGGGTCTATTTCCACAGCCACCTGAACGAGAACAACCGACCCGTCACCGGTGAGATCGACGCCGTGAAGTCGGTGTACGGGGTCGAACGCTACCTCGACACCTACGACGGGTTGTTTCTGCCGGGCGGCGCCCGCGGCGGGTCGAGCCTGCTGGGGCGGCGCAGCATCCTCGCCCATGCGGTGCACTGCCAGGATGACGAACTGCACCGGCTCGCCGAAACCGGGTCGTCGATCGCGCACTGCCCCACCTCGCAGCAGTTTCTGGGCTCGGGCACGATGCCGTGGGCGCGCACCCTTGCCTCGGGGGTCACGGTGGCCCTCGGCACGGATGTCGGCGCCGGCGACGAGTGGCTCATCTCCCGGGTGCTCAACGACGCGTACAAAACCCATCTCAGCGAACCCGGGGATGCCGGCGTAGAGATCGACCCGGCCGCGCTGCTGTTCACCGGCACCCTGGCCGGCGCGCGGGCCCTGGATATGGAAGCCCGCTATGGCAACTTCGATGTGGGCAAAGACGCCGATTTTCTGCTCATCGAACCGGACCGCTGGGAACCGCTCGCCCGGGTGCTCGAGCACGGGGTGGGACCGGCCGCGGCCGCGTCGCCCGGGACCGCGGCGCAGCAGGTGCTGTTCGCGCTGCTGATGGGCCTGCGCGAACCCGCCATCACCGGGGTCTACGTGCAGGGCCGCCGGGTCACAGCCCCCTGAGGGCGCCCGCACCGCTCGCTTCCGGTGAGGTCTCGTGTCGATTTCCTGCAGTGCACAGCCCGCGACCTCGCCTGGGGCTGGTCCCGCGCTCCTGACTGCAGAAAATCGACACGGATGCCCCGCCCGGCGGCGGTCCCGCCGCGCGCGCGAAACCGGCGGCGGGGTCAGCTGCCGCGGTAGGTGGAATACGCGAACGGGCTCAGCAGCAGCGGCACGTGCACGTGCGCCGACCCGGAACCCGCCTCGGGCGCGGCCAGGTCGAGGCTCACGATCACCTCGGGGTACAGCGTGGGCGTCTGGATGCGGGCGAAATAGCCGCCGGTGTCAAAGACCACCCGGTAGCGGCCGGGGTGAGCTCGGCCGGGCCCAGGTCGGCGAGGCGACCATCGGCATCCGTCACCCCGGAGGCCAGCACCCGCCAACCGTCACCTGCACCGTGGACGGAGCCGCCGGAGCCATCGGGGCGGTCGGCGCCGTGCAGCGCCACGGCGACGCCCGCGGCGGGACGGCCCGTGACGGCGTCAAGAACGTGCGTGCTGAGCTGGCTGCGCACGCTCACGCGTCGCCGCCGGCACCGGCGAGGGCTTCGAGCCGGAGCAGGGCGATGTCGCGCAGTTCCTCGGCGACGATGTCGTTTTCGGAGTCGTCATCGAGGGCGAGCCGGCGGTAGAGCTCATCGAGAATCTGGGCGCGGGTGCGGCCGGCCGCGCGAATGAGGAACACCCGGCCGAACCGGGACTCGTAAGCGCGATTGCCCTCGGCGAGGTCGAACGCGAGGTGTTCGTCGCTCGCGTCGGCGGAGTTCTGCTCGGCGCGGGAGAAGCGGCGGGCCTGCTCCGGCCCGGTGGCCTGGGCCTCGCCGATGCGGGCGTGCTCGGAGAGGGCCTGGTCGACTTCGGCGCGGGTGAGCGGGGTGGCGGCGTCGCGGGCGATGTCGAGCAGGTCGGCCGTGGAGGCAAACGGGAAATGCGCGGCGACGGCGTCGATCCAGCGCGGAACGTTGAGGCAGACATGCAGCGATTCGCGCAGGTGCTCCGGCGACGAGGTCAGCAAGGACGTGGACATAGCGTCAGTTTAGAACGCTGCGTGCAAGCTGGCCCGCAGCGGCAGGTCACAGCCCCATCACGGCCGCGCCCGGCCCGGCCAGGGACCCGCCGCGACCGGCCGGGTCACCAGGGCACCTCAAGTTCGGCGAGATCCTCGTAGGCGCTCGTGATGGCCGCGATGCGGGTGCGGCTCTCTCGCACGTGCGCCCTCATCGCTCCGGTCGCCAGCAGGTTCACCAGACTCATCGCGGTGGCGTAGCTGTCGAACGCCGAGACGCTGTCGATGGGGCAGTCCAGCCAGTACGCGGCCGTCTCGGAGTGCCGCCGCGCGGAGGAATCCGCGATCAGCAGCAGCGGAATCTCCCGCCGGTGAATGGCCGCCACGAGGTGCGCGAACCCGGTCGCCCGGCGCCGAAAACCGAACAGCACCACCACGTCGCGTGGACCGAGCTCGGCGAGGTCTTCCCCGAGCGATTGGCCGGGTACCGGCCGAGGCTCACCTGTTCCCGCGCCTGCACGAGCTGCTCACGCAGGTGCAGTGCCATCGGGTAGCTGTTGCGCATGCCGATCACGAGCACCCGCCGGGCCGTGGCCACCAGCCAGGACGCGCCATCGAGGCCGCCGTCTTCGAGGGTGTGCAGCAGCCGGCGCAGGTTCTCCTGCTCGGCGTCGAGGTGCGCGGCCAATCGGCTGGGAGTGACGGCGGATGCCCCAGGCCCGCCGACCGGGGCTGAGGTGGTCGAGAATGAAATC